>JBGTMW010000217.1:0-5229 GCA_041743365.1 Gemmatimonadaceae bacterium | reverse complement strand
TGAGCGGGGCGGCGCCAGCGTGCTCTTTCGCGCGAGCGAGATGGAGACGTGGACCGTGGAACGGGTGGGGCGGGAGCTCAGGGCGACACGCGAGGGCGGCACTCGCACGCCGGTCCGCCAGGGACCGTTCGTCGCCCGGCCCGAGGATGAGCGCTCGTTCATGCGCGTCGGTGGAAGGCGATATCGCGGCGAGATAGTCGTGACGGCCACCGATTCCGGGTTGATCGTCGTGAACCACCTTCCCGTGGAGTCGTACCTGCGCGGGGTCGTTCCCCTCGAGATAGGAGAACGAGTGCTCGGCGAGGAGGGCGCCGTCGCGGCGCAGGCGGTCGCTGCCCGGAGCTACACGTATTCCCGCCTCGCCGATCTCGGACCGTCGCCGCGCCGAGCGTGGGATCTCGTCGCATCAGTGAACGACCAGGTGTACGGCGGCGTGGACGCGGAAAGGCCGATATCCGACGCCGGGGTGACGATGACGGGGAACCTCGTGCTCCGCTATGCGGGACGAATCGTGAACGCCGTGTACTCCTCCACGTGCGGCGGCAGCACCGCCGAAGCGCACGAGCTCTGGCAAACCCGGGGGGAGCCGTACCTCCAGCGCGTGAGCGACCGCATCCCCGGCACCGATCGTTTCTATTGTGACGTGTCGCCGCGCTTCAGCTGGACGCGAACCCTCGATGCCCGCACGCTTGCGTCGGGGCTCGAGACGTATCTCCGGAGCTACGCGACGGTGAATGGCGCGATCGGTGCTGTACGCACCGTCGAAATCGAGAGCCGGACTGCTTCCGGGCGCGCCGCGACCATGGCGATCATCACTGACCGCGGACGATACGTGCTCCGTGGCAACAACATTCGCTACGTACTGAGGGCGCCCCGTGGCGAGATCGTCAACAGCACCTATCTTACCGTGGAGCCGACGATCGGTGCCGATCGGCATCTCGCGCGACTCGTGATCAGCGGAACCGGATATGGCCACGGAGTCGGGATGTGTCAGTGGGGTGCAATCGGCCGGTCGCGGGCCGGGCAGGACTACCGCACGATCCTGCGAACGTATTACCCCGGAACGACGCTTGAGCCGATCGACTGAGCGCTGTCGCGCGGCGTCCGTCGGAGCCGGCGGCACATCCGGCCACGCGGGTACTCGCCTGCGCTCACTGTTGCTCGGCCTGGCCATGCTGGTCGGCGCCGCGACACCAGCGTTCGGCCAGGGCCTGTTCGAGCGACTGAATCTCGACAAGCTGAGGCTCACGGCGCTGGGCGCCTCGTACGGGTCCATGGAGCCATCGCTGATGCAGGCGACCCAGGGATACTCCCTGCACGCAGACTATGGCGAGATCGCCGAGCGCTGGCGGGTCGTCTTCACGGTGACCTACTGGGGATCGCGTTACAACGACGATGTCGTCCAGGCTTTCGCGGATTCCCTGGGCAGGTCTATCAGCGACCCGGAGGAGAACGCGGCGATCATCGCCTCCGGCGTGGCGGTGTCGGACATCGCCGTCGGCGGCGACATCCGCTGGATGCCGCGCATTCGCTTCGCGCGCATCAAACCATACCTCGCCGGGAACATGAGCGCTCACGTCATCAACGCGGAGGGGCGACTGATCAACGGAACGTTCATGGAGAACGCGCTCGACAACATCACGACCGGGATCGGCGGTGCCGCGGGGGTGGACCTGATCCTGTTCAGTCACCTGAGCGTCGGCGCCCAGGCGCGATACGACCTGCTCAGCGGAATCCGTTACCATTCGCTCCGCCTGGTGGGCACGTACCTGTTCGACCGCGCTCCGCTGCGCTCGGCGCCATGAGCGAGAAGATCCGTATCGGTGTGGTCGGGGCGGGCGCCATCGCGCAGCTCGCGCACCTCCCGGTCCTGGCGAAGATGCGCGGCGCAGAGCTGGTGGCGCTGTGCGACAACGACGGACCGAAGGCGCAGGCGCTCGCCGAACGCTTCGGGATCGACAACAGCTTCACGGACATCGAGGACCTGCTCGAGGTCGACGATCTCCACGCGGTCGTCATCGCGACGCCGAACCACCTGCATGAGCCCCACGTTCTGAGCGCACTGGCGGCGAAGGTGCATGTGATGTGCGAGCGCCCGCTGGCCCTCACGGCGCGTGGTGTCGAGCGCATACTCGCGGCGGCAACCCGCGCCGATCGCAAGGTGGCGGTTGCAAACAACCACCGCTTCCGGAGCGACGTTCAGGCCCTCGACGCCTTCCTGCGGGGAGGGGAGCTCGGACGCTTCCAGGGCGTGCGCGCGGGGGCCTACAAGATCAGGGCGCGGCCGGACGGCTGGCGCTATCGCCGCGCGGAGGCGGGGGGCGGGGTCTTCCTCGAGACGGGCTTCGCGCTGCTCGATCTCGCCCTCTGGCTCGATGACTTCCCGGAGCCCGTGCGCGTCTCGTCGCACATGGATCGAGGCAAGGGGTCCGGCGCGGTGGAGGACACGGCGCTCGTGCACCTCGAGTGCGCGCCCAACAAGACCTTCACCTTCGACATCTCGGGCAACTACGTGGGCGAGGAGGAGCGCTGGTGGTTCGAGGTGCTCTGCACGCGCGGGAGCGCGCGCCTCGCGCCGCTGAGGGTGGTCAAGGAGCTGAACGGGCGGCCGGTGGACGTTTCCCCCACCGGCGCCGCGGCGCGCGAGAGCGTCTTCATACAGTCATACCGCGCGGAGCTCGCGCACTTTTTTTCCGTCCTCGCCGGCGAGTCGCGCTACGAAGCGCCTTCCGACCAGGTGAAGCTGCACAAGGTGATGGAAGCCATCTACAAATCGGCTGACGAAGGCAAAGAAATTCGATTGTGAGCGGCCGTGTCCTCTGGCCGGACCGCTCCGAAGCATCCGCGGCGCTGCTCTCGGCAGCCCTCTTTGCTCTCGCGTTTCCTCCCTTCCCGCTGATCGCACCAGCCTTTCTGTGCCTCGCGCCGATCGCGATCGCAGTCGTACGCCATGCCGATGAAGGCGGAACCGTCCAGGGCGCTGCGCGCATCTGGTTCTGGTTCGGGTTGGTCGGCTACGGATCCAACCTGTACTGGATCGCCATTGCGCTCTCGCTCTGGACCAACCTCGCTTTCGCGGGCTACGTCGCGTCGCTGCTCTGGCTCGCTCCCTGGGTCGCGGGGGCGGGAGCCGCTCTCTACGCGCTTCGCAGGCTGACTCGCTGGCCACTCGCGATCCTCCTCCCGGCAGTGTGGGTATCGCTCGAGCTGGTGCTCAACTACCTGGGCGATCTCTCCTTTCCGTGGCTCCCATTGGGGCTCGCGCTCGCGCGATTCCCGATCGCCGTGCAGCTGGCCGATCTTTCCGGTGTGCGCGGCGTGAGCTTCTGGATCGCCCTCACGAACGGGCTCGTGGCCGATGCGTACCTCCTCCGCTACAGACGGCGCGCGTTGGCGCTTCCGCTTTCTGGGATGGTCATCATTGCGGCACTCGTGTTCACCTACGGGGGCTGGAGGCTCGCGACGACTCAGCTCCGTCCACTGGCCGCGATCGCCATCGTGCAGCCGAACGTATCGGAGCGCGAAAAGCTCAGCGGCCAGCCGGCACGTCCCTACATCGACGTGCTTGCCGAAGCGACGCGCGCCGAGCTCGAGGCATCGGATCCCGACCTCATCGTGTGGCCCGAGGCCGCATTGCCGGGTTACCTCGGCGCCAGGTCCGAATGGCGCGACTCGCTGCGCGCCCTCGGTTCTTCCCACCGCGTTCCGATCCTCTTCGGCGTCACGGACTACGCGTTCACCGATCCTGACGACTTCGTTTACTTCAACGCCGCGGTGCTCACGGATGACATGGGCCGACTCGGGCCGGCGATGCTCGACGCCATTGCGGATGATGCGGCGTCGCGCGGTCTCACGAGCGTGGCAGCGGCGTTGCGCGCGCAGGCCGACTCCATCCCCGATGGCGCCGGCCATGCGCCCTACCGCAAGCAGTTCCTCGTCCCCGTCGTCGAGGCGGTGCCCTTCGTGAACCCGCGGTGGCTTGGCGGGCTGGAGTACTTCGGAGGTTTTTCGCGCGGTGGGCAGGCGGAGCCCTGGTCCTTGCCCTTCGGGAGGCTCGGCGTGCTGATTTGCTACGAGTCGATCTTCCCGCAACAGGCCAGGCACTACAGGGAGCAGGGCGCCGACGTGATCGTGAACATCACCAACGATGCGTGGTTCGGGCGAAGCAGCGCGCCGTATCAGCATCATGCGCATCTCGTGCTTCGGGCGATCGAGACGCGCGTGAGCGTGGTTCGAGCGGCGAACACCGGGATTTCCGGATACATCGATCCGCTCGGCCGCATCCGTGCCGAGACGCGGCTCGAGGTTCCGGCGCATGCTACCTACCGCGTCGAGACGACCGATGTCGCGACGCTCTACGTCCGCCTGGGCGACTGGATCGGCTCTCTTTCACTCCTCGCGGTGGTGGCGGGCGTGCTGCGATACGCAATGCGGCCCACCAGCCGGGTGTGATGCGGCTCTCCGTCGGCATCGACGTCGGCGGTACGTTCACGGACCTCGTCGCCGTCGGTGCCGACGGCCGCATCGATATCCGCAAGGTATCGAGCACGGCGGACGACCAGAGCCGCGGAGTGGACGATGCTCTCGATGCCCTTGGCGCCGATTCCGATTCGATCGAGCGGGTAATTCACGGTACCACCGTCGTGACCAACCTCCTGCTGGAGAGGTCCGGCGCCCGCGTTGCGCTGTGCGCCACCGAGGGGGCGACGGACCTCCTCGAGCTCCGGCGGCAGGATCGTGCCTCGTTGTACGACCTGACGGCGCATCACCCACCACCGCTGGCTTCGCGCGACCTCACGTTCGCCGTTCCGGAACGCATCACCCCATCCGGGATTGAGCGCGCGCTGGATCCGGACTCGGCCAGGCACCTGGTCGAGCGCGTTGCGTCATCGTGCGCGGAGATCGTCGCCGTATCGCTGCTGCACTCGTATTCCGATGACAGCCACGAGCGACTGCTTGCCGAGCTGTTCGCGAGGCATGCTCCGCGACTCGACGTCGTGCTCTCGTCGGATGTGCTCCCGGAGATCCGTGAATACGAGCGGACGTCCACCACCGCGCTGGAAGCCTACGCGCGTCCGCGCGTCGCGGTGTATCTCCGTGGGCTCGCGGGCAGGCTTCGCGTGCGCGGATGGCCGGCGCCCGGTGTCATGACGTCGAGCGGCGGCATGCGGGACGCGGAGGAAGCGAGCCATCACGCCGCCTCTCTCGCGCTGTCGGGCCCCGCGGGGG
>JBGTMW010000216.1:0-9198 GCA_041743365.1 Gemmatimonadaceae bacterium | reverse complement strand
ACTCGGAGGAAGATCCCGACCATGTCTGCGCCTCCCGCTCCGCGCGACAGGGCGAACAGCGCCTCGCCGCGCCCGCGCGTCGATTCGGCGTTCTGAAGCGCGACACCCGCCGCTCGCCGCGCGTCGGGATTCCGAATGAAGAGCTCGACTTCGAGTGGGAGCGGCACCTGCGCGCCCATCGCGCTTCCGACCACGAACGTCAGCAGGGTCGCGACGAGTCCGGATCGCCCGATACAACCGATCGGGCTCTGACCGGCGAGCACTCTATTCCACACGCACGATGCCGACCTGCGCGCCGAGCAGAGCCGGGAAAGGCCCGCCGATGTCCGACTTGAAGAGGAGCCTGATACTCGGCTCCGAAACCGATGCCGTAACCAGGCTGAAATAGGCCATGGTCCCCTGCACCATGTTTCCCGTAACTTCGACTCCGCTCGTCGGGAAAGTGGTGAACTGGACCGGGGCCGGGAAGGGCTTGCCGTACTTCGACGCGATCCGGGCGAAGAGCGTCTGGTAGTCTATTGGGTTCGGTCCCGGCCGAAGCGCGAACCTGTAGCGCGATGCGAGCGAGGAGCGCGCGAAACCACGAGTGTCCGCGGCCGTCGCGATTCCAAAATCGCCGAAGAGCGCGGAGAAGGTCTCGCCGGCCTTGTCCTGCACGTTCTGCACGCTCGTCGACCTCGTCTGAACCAGGCGGCCGTAGATTTCCGGACCCTTCTGGTCACCGAGCCACCGCAGGAACAGCCACGCGGCGCCGCGCTCCTTGAGCGAGCCGAATCTCTCGAACGTCGTGACCGAGTACGAGCGTGAGGCGGACAGATAGTCGAATGCATGCACGAGTATCTCTTCCATGAACATGGCGGCGCTGTCCGGGAAGGGCTGGATGAACGGGCGCGGATACCTCTCCTCGTAATACCGCCCGGCGGTCTCCTCCGCAATGAGACTGAGTCCCTCGCTCAGCCAGACATCCTCGGGGCTCCCACCGCGCGCGAGAACATGCTGGTTGAAGGAGATCATGTGCTGGAGCTCGTGAATGAAGGTCGGGGGGATGAGCCGCCGGACGAAATTCGTCGCCTGGGGGCAGCTGTAGGTCCCGTTCGGATCCGGGACTACCGTATAGAATATCTCGCCCTTGTTCGAGTTCGCGTTGCGCAGGTAAAGGTCGTTCGGGTAGAAGTAGCCCGCGATGAAGCCACTGGTGCTGCACTCCGTGCGGGTAACGAGCCCGTTCACGTAGGGGGACATCAGAACGATCACCTTGCCGTTTGCGTCCAGGTCCGATTCGCTCCCGAACAGCCCCACTGCAAGCTCGTACAGCCGGTCGTCGAACAGCGATCCGATCCGGTCGACGTCGGCCTGCTGGAGAGCATCCAGCGACCGTTCGTCGATGTAGATCAGTATGTGGTCGCCGATGTAGCGAAGCCGCGCCCTGCTGGTTGCGAAGGTCGGGGATTCTACTTTATCCGGATCACCGAGGTCCGATATGACCCTGAAGGAGCGAAGGCTGTTGAAGGTGAGCGCCTCCAGGGGACCGGGCTGCGGCTCGCCTCCCTGAAGCGCCACCATCGGAGCGATCTCACGCTCCAGTCGGCGCATCTCCGTATCCATGCGCTGCTGGGCCGTCTCCGGAGGCCGAACGGAGAACGCCGTCGGGATCGAGCTGGCCTGCGCGCTCAGCGTCATCGAGCGCCCAACGCGGAACGCCGTCGCTTGAGGATCATCGGCGGCCGTCGCGAACTGCGGCACTATCAGATATCGCGGGCCGCCAGCCGCCAGTTGAAGACACGCCTCGAGCTCCGCGCCATTGACCGTCAGTCCATCCCCGATCGCGAGCGAGACGACCGGGCTCGACGCGGCGTAGCTCACCGGGAGTGTGTTCGTCGTCGCCGACCCGATCTCGACGCGAACGTTCACCGAGCCCGCGGGAATGCACGCAGGTACCCTCACCGTAAGCGCCGTGTCGGCCTCGCCGCTGAGTACCCGTGCACGCGTCCCGCCGAAGTAGACGATGTTCCCGGCCGGATCGACGTTGAAGTTCTGCCCCACTACCCTCACGGTGTCCCCCGCCTTCACGGTAGCGGGATCCACGCGGGTCAACGTCGCTGGCGCTGTCGCGTTGAGCTCGAAGGTGACCTTGCGTGTCGGCGCTTTACGGAGGAATGCCTCGTAGAGTTGCGGGCCCGGCGATCCTCCGAGGCGCGCGAAAGTCAGCGCGATTCCACCCAGCCCCGTCACGCCGACCGTGTCGGTCACACCACCCCCGCCTCCTACCGCTCGGAAGCTCACGACCACCCCCTGCACCGGTTGGTTGGTGACGTTCGCCACCGTTACCTGCAGCGGCTGCTGAGCAATGCTTCCGGCCGGACCCTGCTGGTCAGCTCCCCCATGAATCGAGATCGTGTAGGAGGCCTCGGGCGGCGAGGCAGGATCGCTGCTGCAGGCGACCGCCGCCGCAATCAACAGTACGGGTGCGAATGAACGAAGCAGCATCTGGGATGTCAGGGGAGAGGTTGCGAATCGCCATCTGAAAGCGATCCGGATGATACCCGCGTTATCGCAGGGCGTGCCTCATGAGCTCCGCAACCGATAAAGCATTGCCCGGCCAACACTTGACTAGGGAGCGGGCACGGCGTCACGCTTTTGCGGCCGGGGCGCGCAACCGCTATCTTCCGCGTGATGTCATTCGTCCACCTTCACTGTCATTCCGAGTACTCCCTACTCGACGGCGCGAACCGGATCGACGACCTGATCGCCCGGGCCCTGGAGTTCGAGCAACCCGCCCTGGCCATCACTGACCACGGCAACCTCCACGGTGCGTGGGACTTTCAGGAAAAGGCAAGGAAGGCAAAGCTCAAGCCCATCGTGGGCATGGAAGCCTACGTTGCCATTGGAGACCGGCGCGCCCGCGCCCGCCCCGCTCCGGGAGCGAGGCCGTACTACCACCTGGTCCTGCTCGCCCAGAACGCCACGGGCTACAGGAACCTCGTCAAGCTCACTTCCCTCGCCTACACCGAAGGCTTCTACGTCAAGCCGCGCGTGGACCGCGAGCTGCTCGCAAGATACAGTGAGGGACTGATCATCTCCTCGGCATGCATGGCCGGTGAAGTCGCCACCCACCTGCTCGCGAATGACTATGCCGCGGCAAAGAGCGCCGCAAGCTGGTATGCCGACTTGTTCCAGGACCGGTACTACCTCGAAGTCCAGGCGCACGACTCACCCGGCCAGGCTCGGCTCAACGAGCGCATCTTCGCGCTGGCGAAGGACACGGGCCTGCCGGTCATCGCAACCAACGATGCGCATTTCCTCCGGAGCGAGGACCACGACGCACACGATGTCCTGCTCTGCATCGGGCTGGGGAAGGATCGCACCGAAGCGGACAGGATGCGCTATGACGGCGGCCTTTACTTCAAGAGTGCGCCGGAGATGGCAAGCCGGTTCCCCGATCGTCCCGACGTTCTCGAGAACACCCTTCGAATCGCGGATCAGGCCGGAACGGAGCTCAGGAAGAGCTATCAGGTTCCGTCGTTTCCGTTGCCCGAAGGTGTCGACACCGAGAACGAGTTCATCATTCGGCTGGCTGAGGCCGGCGCGCGCGAGCGGTACGGCGATCCGCTCCCGCAGAACGTCCGCGAGCGTCTCGACTACGAGCTCGGCGTCATCACCAAGACCGGCTATGCGGGATACTTCCTGATCGTGGCGGACTTCATCCGCGCCGCACGCGATCGTGGAATCCCGGTCGGCCCGGGACGCGGCTCCGCGGCCGGGTCGCTCGTCGCGTATTCCCTGAGGATCACCGACGTCTGTCCCCTCCGTTTCGACCTCCTCTTCGAGCGCTTCCTCAATCCGGAACGCGTCTCGATGCCCGACATCGACGTCGACTTCTGCTTCGAGCGCCGCGGCGAGGTGATCGAGTACGTCAGGCAGAAATACGGACGTGAATCCGTCGGCCAGATCATCACCTTCGGGACGATGAAGTCCCGCGCGGTGGTCAAGGACGTCGGGCGGGTGCTCGGCTTCACACCTGCGGAGACCGACCAGCTCGCGAAGCTCATTCCGAACCTCCCGAACTATTCCCTCACGGTGAAGGAGGCGATCCGGAAGGTTCCCGAGGTTTCGCAGCTCTACCGGAACGACCAGCGGTACCATCAGCTCCTTGACTACGCGATGGCGCTCGAGGGACTCTCGCGCCACGCGGGCGTTCACGCCGCCGGCGTCGTGATCGCGCCCGGACCCATCGACGAATACGTGCCGGTCTGCACCCAGAGCTCCAGAGGCTCCGGCGGCGACGCAGACGAAACGGTCGTCGTGACCCAGTACGACATGAACGCGCTCGAGAAGGCCGGGATGCTCAAGATGGACTTCCTCGGCCTCACGACGCTTACCGTCATCTCCGACACCCTCGCGGCGATCAGGCAGCGCACCGGCAGCGCACCCGATCTCGACTCCCTGTCGCTCGAGGATCCCGAGACCTACCGTATCCTCCGCGCGGGGCGAACCGCGGGCGTCTTCCAGTTCGAGTCGCCGCTGGCCACGGACATGCTCCGGAGCATGCGCACCGACCGGTTCGATGATCTCGTCGCATCCAATGCCCTCATGCGCCCGGGCCCGCTCGACGCGGGGATGCACAAGGTCTACTGCCAGCGCAAGCGCGGCGAGGAGCCGGTCACCTATCTCCTCCCGGAGCTGAAGGAAATTCTCTCGATGACCTACGGAGTCATCACCTATCAGGAGCAGGTGATGCGAATCGCGCAGACCCTGGCGGGGATCTCGCTCGCTGAAGCGGATGTGCTCCGGAAGGCTGTCGGAAAGAAGGACTCCGAGCTCATCAGGCTCGAGCTGGGGAAGTTCATCGAGAAGGCCGTCGGCCGTGGCCATGCCCGAAAGATCATCGAGGAGATCGCCGGGCAGATCGAGACTTTCGGCCGCTATGGCTTCAACAAGTCGCACTCCGTCGCGTACTCGATCCTGTCGTATCACACCGCCTGGCTCAAGACGCACTATCCGGCGGAGTTCATGGCTGCGCTGCTGACGTCGCAGATCGGCGATACCGACTCCGTGGTGAAGTACATCAACGAGGCGCGCGAGCTGAGGCTCGATGTGCTTCCCCCCGACATCAACGAATCGGGGTACAAGTTCACCGTCGTGGGTGAGCGACGCATCCGCTTCGGGCTCGGCGCCATCCGCAATGTCGGCAGATCCGCCATCGAGTCACTCATAGGCGCGCGCGCCGATGGCCCGGTGAAGACGCTGTACGAGCTCTGCGACCGCATCGATCTCCGCCTGTGCAACAAGCGGGTGCTGGAGGCTCTCATCGGCGCCGGGGCGCTCGACAGTCTCGAAGGCCACCGCGCCCAGCTACTCGCCGTGCTCGATACTGCGATCCAGGAGGCTTCTCTCAGGCAGCAGGAGCGGGCGAGTGGTCAGGGCTCCCTCTTCGGCGGCGAGGGCGGCGATCCGCAGAGGACCGACCACGCGCCCCCCGTCCTTCCGAACGTCGCCCCGCAGGGCGAATCCGAGCGGCTCACGCGCGAAAAGGAGATTCTCGGGTTCTACATTTCCGGCCACCCGCTCGAGCCCTTCCGGGCCGAATGCGAGCTCTTCGCGTCGCACACCGTCGCTCAGCTGGGGACGTGGGCGGAAGGCTCGATGACCCTCGGTATCGTGGTGACGGCAATCAAGCGACAGGTCAGCAAACGCACGGGCGCGGAGTTCGCCCGGTTGACAGTTGAGGATTTTTCGGGATCTTCCGAGGTGCTGGTCTTCCCCGAGGCCTGGTCGATCCTCTCCGACCGCATTCGCACAGATGTCCCGCTGCTCCTCAAGGGCGGCTACTCCAGACGTGACCAGACCGAGGAGAACGCTACGTTCATTGTCGAGGGCATCACACGCTTCGAGGAGATTCGCGCGAGCGGGCAGATGGCTGTTTCCATCGATCTTGCGCTCGACGCGGGAATGCCGCACGAGGTGATGGATGACGTGCGGGCCGTCGTCGAAGCCCACCACGGCTCCACCCCGCTCGAGCTCCGTTGGAGTGATGGAAATGGCTCACGGGCGCGTCTCCGGTCTCGCTCGCTGAAGCTGGCCGCGACGGGCGCTGCCCTCACCGAACTGCGGGCGCTGCTCGGAACCGAGCGCGTCCGCCTCGTCCGCGGGAGCTGACATGGCAGCTGCAACGACGATGGAGTTCGAGAAACCCATCGCCGAGCTCGAGAGGCAGATCGACGAGCTCAGGAAGCTGGCTGGAGAGACCGAGCAGGGTGTCACCGAGACGATAGCGCCCCTGGAGGCGAAGCTCGCCGAGCTTCGGATCGAGATCTACCGGACGCTCACGCCGCTCCAGCGCGTGCAGGTCGCGCGCAACAGCCGGCGTCCCTTCACCCTCGATTACCTGCGCCTCGCGTTCACCGACTTCATCGAGCTCCATGGCGACCGACTCTTCGGCGAAGACGCAGCCATCGTCGGCGGGTGGGCGCGGCTCGATGGCGAGACGGTCATGGTGATCGGCCATCAACGTGGTCGCGACACGAAGGAGAACCTGAAGCGTGGCTTCGGGATGCCGCACCCCGAGGGCTACCGCAAGGCGCTCAGGCTCATGAAGCTCGCCGAGAAGTTCCATGTCCCGGTGGTGACCTTCATCGACACCCCGGGCGCGTGGGCCGGGCTCGCGGCGGAGGAGCGCGGACAGTCAGAGGCGATCGCGCGCAACCTGTTCGAGATGAGCCGCCTCGAGGTCCCCATAGTCGCCACGGTCATCGGCGAGGGCGGCTCGGGCGGTGCCCTCGCCCTCGGCGTTGCAGATCGCGTCCTGATGATGGAGAACGCCATTTACTCGGTCATCACGGTCGAGGGGTGCGCTGCAATTCTCTGGAAGGACGGAAAGAGTCCCGAGATGAAAGAGCGCGCGGCGAGAGCCCTCCGGATCACCGCGCCGGATCTGTTCGAGCTTCGGGTGATAGACGAGATCATCCCGGAGCCGGTTGGTGGCGCCCACTCCAACCACGAAGCCGCGGCGTCAGCCGTTCAGGAGGCCGTGATCCGCCAGTTGGAGGAGCTGCGCCACCTCAAGCCGGACAAGCTTCTTCGGCGACGACGCGAGAAGTTTTTGTGCATGGGTCAATTCACCGAATGACCCCCGAGACACTTCCAGTTCTCGCAGGGCCCACTCCGGAAATCATCGAGATCGCGTTCAAGGGAAACCGTCGCGAGTTCTTCATCTGGGAACTGGGCGAGGCGCCGGCGCTCGGTGCGCCGGTGATCGTCGATGCAGACCGTGGCGAGGATCTCGGGCGCGTTCACGCTACAGGACTCGCCGCGCGTGGGCGGTGCGAGCGCTGCGCCCACGGCCTGGGAACCGCCCTCCCGCAGCGCAGGGTAATGCGCCCTGCCACGCGCGAAGACGCGAAGCGCGAGACCGAACTGAGAGGTCAGGACGAGGTCGCACGTCGGCGCGCGATGGAGCGAGTCAAGGCAAACGGACTCGTCATGAAACTTTCCGACGCCGAGTGGCAGTGGGACCGAAAGAAGCTGACACTCTATTTCACCGCCGAAAAGCGCGTCGACTTCAGGAATCTCGTCCGCGACCTTGCGGCGATGTTTCGTACGCGAATCGAACTGAAGCAGATCGGTGTCCGGGACGAGGCCAAGCGCCTCGACGGCGTCGGCCGCTGCGGACGACAATACTGCTCGGCTGCGTGGCTACCGGAGCTCCGGCCGGTCAGCCTCGGCGTGGCCAAGGATCAGCACCTCTCGCTGAATCCATCGCAGATCTCCGGCGCATGCGGACGCCTGATGTGCTGCCTCAGGTACGAACACGATTTCTACGTCCAGAGCAGGAAGCGCTTTCCGAAGGAAGGACGCATCATCGTGACGTCCAACGGCGAAGAGAAGGTGCTCGTGAACGACATCTTCAACGATCGCGTGACGCTTCGCGGGCCTGAAGGAGACACTCGAGTCGTTCCCCTCGCCGACCTGCGGCGCGAGCTCGATCGCGTCGCCGAGGCAGAAACCCCACAGGAAGCCGAGCGTGAAGCTGACCCGACGAGCGATTCGCTGGAGGAGATCGTGGACAGCGCCGTCGCCGTGCTTCCCACCGTTCCCATGCCGTTGCCGATTCACGCCGATGCCGGAGCTTATCCAACCGAGTCCGCGCCGGGCTCGAGCCAGGGCGCGGATTCGATTGAAGGCGAAGGCGGTACATCCTCTGCGCAGGCAGCCGACGAACAGCGCGCGCGCAGGCGTCGAGGGCGACGAGGCGGCCGACGGGAAGAAGATGGCCTTGACGATGACGGTGGTGGCGAGGATGGCCAGACCGAAATTGCCCAGGAACCTGTAGAGCGTGTCGATCAGCCAGAACATCGGCTTGGTGATGAAATAGAACCAGCCCCAGTCGATCAGCAGGTCGAAATGGTTGAGACCGAGCTGCTTGTTGTAGCCGTCGAGGCCGGAGAGCGGGAAATTGATGCCGACGACGCCGGCTTCCTTGGCGCCGGCGAACAGCCGCGCGTTGGAGGAGCCGGTGCCGCCGATCGCGATGGTTTGCGGGTCCTGCAGGTAGTCGGTCTGATAGGTGCGGGTGCCTGCCACGAGGTTGGACGAGAACCGCGCCTGCAACTGCGCCGTGGTGTCCGGCAGCAGCGCCGAGGCCCAGTATTTGTCGGTGATGCCGAGCCAGCCGTTGGTGACCTTGAAGTTCTTCACCTTGTCTTCGTCGATCTTCGAATAGCTGTATTCCTGCAGGCCCTGGTCGCCGAGATAGCCGATCAGGCCTTCATGCAGGATGTAGAAGCCTTCGACTTTCGGGGTGCCGTGGCGCGAGATCAGCGCGAACGGATAGAGGGTGACCGGCGCATTGCCGATATTGCTGACATCGTCCTTGACGGTGAAGAGGTAGCGCTCGTCGATCGAAATGGTGCGGCGGAAGGTAAGGCCGTCGCCATTGTCGTATTTCAGCGTTATCGGGCTGTTCGGCGCGAGACTGCCCGAGCCTTCCTGCTGCCACAGCGTGTCGCGGTCGGGCAGCCGCACGGTGGAGCCTGCGGCGGCAACCCAGCCGAATTCCGCGTAATAGGGCGTCGGCGAGCCCGAAGGCGAGAACAGCACGATGGCCGGCGATTTGGGATCGACGGTGTCGCGGAATTGCGTCAGCGCCAGGTCGTCGATGCGCGCACCCTTCAGCGAAATACTGCCGGTGACCCGCGGGGT
>JBGTMW010000215.1:0-5195 GCA_041743365.1 Gemmatimonadaceae bacterium | reverse complement strand
CGGGCCGTCGCTCTCGCCCTCGGCGCGGATGTCCGCCTCCGCGTAGGGATGGCGCCCTCCAGCGGCGGCGGATCGGTCGTCGTGCGCCTGCGGGGCGACGTCGCACCCATCATGGCGGCCCGGATACTGGACCTCGCACGCGCGGGGTACTACGACGGATTCACCTGGCACCGGGTGGAGCACGACTTCGTCATTCAGGGAGGGAGCCCGGGCGCGAACGAGTACGTCGGCCTGTCACGATTCCTCGTCGATGAGCTTGGCGGCGTGCCGCACGTGCGCGGGACCGTGGGCATGAGCACTCGCGGCCACGACACCGGCGACGCCCAGTGGTTCGTGAACCTCAGGGACAACATCCGACTCGGCCGCGACTACACCGTGTTCGCGGAGGTCATCGACGGGATCGAGGTTGTCGATGGCGTTCTCGAGGGTGACGCCATCGCGACGATTCGGGAAGTACCGTGAAGGCGTGAGTCGGGGGGGCCGCGAGCTAGCCCGCGACGGCAGCCGGTTGCTTGGCCGCTTGAGCCAGGAGCCGCCAGCGGCTCGCGGCCGGGGGCTGTCGGCTCACGACGCCCCGGCCGCAGTTCTTCACAGTCTCGGGCTGCGAGTTTCAGCAGCCGGCCGATCTTGCGGAGATTTCCAGACGCGGCCTAATGCTTGACGACGGCAAGCCCGGTAACGACAGCCTCGGTGTTGTGGGCGAACCGAATCCCGTAAACGCCGTCAGTGGACTTGAGCTTGCCCTCGCCAACGACCGCTGACTTGTCGTAGCTCCCCACGACCGTCCCGTTTATCGCGCAATCGACCTTGTCACCGTGCACGGTGACGGCGATCTCCTGGGTGACGGGCTCACCGGGACCGGCCGCCTTGTTGACGGCGGCGTTCGCCTCTCCACGTCGACCGTTCACCTGGAAGGGGGCCGGGCCGAAACCGCGAACGATGAAGTTGCCGTTGCCGTACGCCGCGCAGTAGAGGAAGCTCTGCTGATCGGTCCCCATGTCGTTTCCGGCGATAACGATTCCGTACGGATGCGGGTGGCTGTTCAGGGCCATGTACTTCGGCTCCCGGAAGGTCGCCTTGACCGTGTAGTTGCCGGTCGCCGTGTTCGCGGGATTCCAGTAGGTGACCGCCGGTCCCGTCGTGACGTGCAGCGCATCCCCTTCCCGTACGAGCTTCGAGTTGGCGAGCACCTGCCCCGCACTCGCCTCGTTCGGGTCGATCCTTCCCGCCCAGCCCGGGACTGCAATGCCGCCGTCGGCGACGGCGCGGGCTGCATCCTGACCCTGTACTGCACCCGCCCCGGTGACGAGCACGATGGCGCCAACCGCAAGCGCGGAACCGTAGACGCTACGCATGATCTGTCCTCTCGCTGATGATGATGGTGTACCGGCAGGGCTGGCCGCCCGGATTTCTGCAACGGCGTGGAGCGGCCACTCACGCACCGTCGCATAGCATAACCCGCCCCGACCCGGGCGCCAGTGCCTTCCGGCCGGCTGGCCAGCGCGCCCCGCCCGGAGTACGATTTGGCCCATGCCCCCCAAGGGGAAATCGAGGCCGGAGCCTCGCGGCGCCGCGCGCACCACGATCGCCGTGCAGGGCGCGCGCGTGCACAACCTCAGGAACATCTCGGTCGAGATCCCGCGCGACCGGCTCATCGTCGTCACCGGTCTTTCCGGATCGGGGAAATCCAGCCTCGCGTTCGACACGATCTACGCCGAGGGGCAGCGGCGTTACATGGAGTCGCTGTCGAGCTACGCGAAGCGATTCGTGGCCCAGGTCGCGAAGCCCGACGTCGACTTCGTGTTCGGCCTGTCCCCCGTGATATCCATCGAGCAGAAGACGATCGGCAGCAACCCGCGCTCCACCGTCGGCACGATGACGGACATCTCCAGCTATCTCAACCTGCTCTTCGCCACCATCGGGGAGCCGCATTGCCCTCGCACTGGCGAGCCAACCCCCGGCAGGAGCTCGAGCCAGATCCTCGAGGCGATCCTGTCGCTGCCGGAGGGCACGACGATCGAGCTGCGCGCGCCGGTGTTCAAGCCCTACGGCGAGGAGCTCGACTTCGTCCTCACGGAGGTGCGGAAGAGGGGCTGCCGGCAGATGATCATCGACGGAAAGGCCGTGGACATCTCGGAAAAGATCGAGCTCGACGAGTCGGAGATCAGGCACATGGATGCCGTGGTCGACCGGCTGATCGTCAGCCGGAAGCACGAGAAGGCGATCAAGGCCGGCATCGCCGCAACGCTGCTCGTGGGCGATGGGCTGCTCCAGGTTCAGATACTGAAGGGCGCGAACAGGACGGAGAGCGAGCGGTTCTATCGAGGGCTGTGCAGCGCGACCCACCACCTCGTGTACGGCGACATCCAGCCGCAGTTCTTCGTGTTCAACGATCCGGAGAGCGCCTGCCGCACCTGTGGCGGACTCGGGGTCGACAAGCTGACGCATCCCGAGCTGCTGATACCCGACCCGAAGCGGAGCATCCGCGGCGGGTGCTTCGTGCGTGAGGCATTCAGGTACAATCCCGACACATGGGATGGCGCGGTGATGTACAGCCTGGCGAAGATGCTCGACTTCTCCCTCGACACGCCCTGGGAACAGCTTCCGGTCAGCGCACGCGACGCGATTCTCAACGGGATCGAGCCCCGGAAGCTTGCGCTGTCACAGCCGCCCGATTCGAAGGCGACTCGCAACGGATGGGAGAGCCGCGAGGTGGGATTCGGCGGTATCGCCCGACGCATTGAGCGGTACTATCGCCAGTATCGCCAGCGTGGGGAGGCAAGCTCGCGGATGGAAGCCTGGCTCGACGCCGTGATGGTCGAGCACACCTGTCCGGACTGTCGCGGAGCGCGACTGCGCGCAACGAGACTCCTGTTCACGATCGCGGGCAGGACGATCCACGACTTCGGCCAGCTCCATTTCGATGAGCTGCATCGACTGCTCGGGACGATCACGCCCGCTGGCCGCGGCGCCAGCGCGGGCAGGCAGGTGCTCAGGGAGATCCACGGCCGGCTCGAGCTGCTGCTCGGCATCGGCCTGGATTACCTGAGCTTCAATCGCAGGTCGAGCACGCTCTCCGGCGGGGAATCGCAGCGCATCCGTCTCTCCACCCAGATCGGCTCGGGGCTGATGGGGATGCTGTACGTTCTCGACGAGCCGAGCATCGGGCTGCATCCCAAGGACAACGCGAAGATGATCGCGACCCTGGAGAGCCTGCGCGACATCGGCAACACCGTGATCGTGGTGGAGCACGACGAGGACACCATCCGCTCCGCGGACCACGTGGTGGAGATGGGGCCTGGACCCGGCGTGCACGGCGGTACCGTCGTCGTTCAGGGTACGATCGACGACCTGCTGGCGTGCAGCGCGTCGCCGACGGGCCAGTTTCTCTCGGGGAAGAGGTCGATCGCCCTTCCAGGCAGCCGGCGCAACGGCAACGGGAAGGCACTGACGATACGCGGCGCGAGAGAGAACAACCTGAAGGATCTGAGCGTGAGCATTCCACTCGGACGACTGGTGGCGGTCACGGGCGCGTCCGGCTCGGGGAAGAGCACGCTCGTGAACGAGATTCTCTACAAGGCGCTGTGGAAGCGGCTCGTGGATACGCGCACGCTCCCGGGGGAGCACGATGCCGTCGACGGAATGGAGCACGTGCACAAGGTCGTGAACATCGACCAGGCGCCGATCGGACGGAACAGCCGCTCGAATCCCGCGACGTACATCGGCTTCTACGATACGATCCGCGACCTCTTCACAAAGGCGCCGCTCTCGGTCGAGCGCGGGTACAGGACCGGCCGCTTCAGCTTCAACGTGAAGGGTGGACGCTGCGAGGAGTGCCAGGGGGAGGGCGCGATCACCACGCAGCTCTACTTCATGCCCGACGTGGAGGTCACGTGCGGAGCGTGCAAGGGAGCGAGGTTCAACGCGGAGACGCTCGAGGTCACGGTGCGTGGCAGGACCATAGACGATGTGCTGAACATGTCGGTGGAGGAAGGCGCGCTGTTCTTTGCCGGTGAGCCCACCATCGGACGGAAGATCGAAGTGCTGAACGAGCTCGGACTCGGCTACCTCACGCTCGGACAGTCGGCGACGACACTCTCGGGCGGTGAGGCGCAGCGCATCAAGATTGCCGCGGAGCTGAGCCGCCTGCAGCGCTCGAAGCACACCGTGTACATCCTCGACGAGCCTACTACCGGCCTTCACCTTGCGGACATCGAGCGGCTGCTGGGATCCCTGAACAGGCTGGTGGATGCGGGCCATACCGTGCTGCTGATAGAGCACCATCTGGATGTGATAAAGACAGCCGACCACGTGATCGACCTGGGCCCGGAGGGCGGACATGGCGGCGGCGAGATCGTCGTGACGGGTACACCGGAGGAGGTCGCAGCGTGCAGGGCGTCCCACACTGGCAGGTTCCTCGAGGCGCACGGATCCGTCGCCGTCGCGCCGAAGCGTCGACAGAAAAAACGGCAGGAGTGATGAACGTGGCTTCGCCTTATCTCGCGGGCCTCACCGGGCTTCTCGTGATTTCCCTGGGCTGCGCGCCAAAGGCGCCTCTCGAGCCTGCGAAACGGCGCGGAAGCTCCGAGCCCGCCAGGGCCTTCCTGTTGACAGGCTAAAGAAGGGATCGCATTGTCCTCTAGCCCGTCTACAGGACTGTACCGATGACCGATCAGCGATCCGATGTCGTGCAGGGCACCCTCGAGATGCTCGTGCTCAAGACGCTCTCGCTCGAGCCGATGCACGGCTGGGGAATCTCCGTGCGCCTCCGCCAGATCAGCGGCGATGTCTTCGACGTGAACCAGGGATCGCTGTACCCTGCGCTGCAGCGCCTGCTGTCGCGACGCTGGGTGAAGGCGACCTGGCGCGCCAGCGACAACAACCGGCGGGCGCGCTACTACGAGCTCACGCCGGAGGGACGCCGCCAGCTCGACGCCCGGCTCGCCGAATGGCGCCATTCATCCGCGGCTGTCGAACGCGTGCTCCGCTTCGCCTTCAGGGAGGGCTGACCATTGTCTCCGTTTCGCAGGTTCACCTCCGCGATCGCGTCTTTGTTCGGGCGGCGCCGGGAGGAGCAGGAGCTCGAGGAAGAGATGCGCTTCCACATCGAGATGGACGCGCGCCGCCATGAGGCCGAGGGCGTGCCGGCCGCGGAGGCCCGGCGGCGGGCAACACGCGACTTCGGCGGCGTGACC
>JBGTMW010000214.1:0-1522 GCA_041743365.1 Gemmatimonadaceae bacterium | reverse complement strand
CGTTGCGGGGCACGTGCCCGGGGCGGTCAGCGGGGCCTGGGCCGGCAACCTGGACGCCGGCGGGCGATTGCTGCCTCCGGCCGAGCTGCATCGGCGGTTCCAGGTTCTCGGTCTCGATGGGCGCACCGACGCGATCGCGATGTGCGGTTCCGGCATCACGGCTTCGGCGGTGGTGTTCGCGACGGAGCTCGCGGGGCTCGGGCCGGCTCGCCTGTACGAAGGCTCGTGGTCGGACTGGGTCTCGGACGCCACTCGGCCCGTCGCCACGGGATCCGAGCCGGGGACGCCGGGCTGAGCCGATACCTCTCAGACGGTGAAGCGCTTGTTGGGCTGCTGCACCAGCGGCTGGGTGAGCGGAGGGAAGCGGTTGGCGTCCTGTTCCCAGTCGCGTCGGCGCCGGTACGCGGAGGGGCTCACGCCGATGTGTTGACGGAACGTCGTCGTGAAGTGCGAGAGGCTGTTGAAGCCCACCCGGTGACAGATCTGCGTGACGGTGAGCTCGGTCTCGCGGAGCAGCTGCTGCGCGCGCGAGATGCGCAATCCGATGAGGTACCGGTACGGCGGCACGCCCACGTACGCGGTGAACTGGCGCGTGAAGTAGTAGGGGCTGAGCGCCGCTTCCCTCGAGATGGCCTGCAGGTCGACGTCGCGGTCGAGGTTCGCGGCGAGGAACGTCTGTACCTCACGGATCCGGCGCTGCAGGTGCGGGCTGGGTAGCTCGTGATCGGTCACGCTCAATGCGGGAACCCCCTTGCTCCCTGCACCATGGTACGCCGATGGGTGGGTTCCCGGCTTCCGGAATCCTGCCGTTCTAGACCATGTCGCCGGGACGCACCCGGTCGTCGTATTCCTCGGCGGTCATGTGCCCGAGCGCCACCGCGGCCTGCTTCAGCGTGAGCCCCTCGCGATGCGCCTTCGTGGCGATGGCCGAGGCCTTGTCGTAGCCGATGCTCGGCGCGAGGGCGGTCACGAGCATGAGCGAGCGATCGACCAGCTCCCGGATGCGCTCGCGGTCGGCCTGGAGGCCGTCGATGCAGAACTCCCTGAACGAGTCGCACACGTCGCTCAACAGCGTCGTCGAATGCAGGAAGTTCCGGATGATCACCGGCTTGAAGACGTTGAGCTCGAAGTTGCCCATCGATCCGGCGAGCTTGATCGTCGTGTCGTTGCCCATCACCTGACAGGCGACCATCGTCACCGCCTCGGCTTGGGTGGGGTTCACCTTGCCGGGCATGATCGAGGAGCCGGGCTCGTTCTCGGGCAGCACCAGCTCACCGATGCCGCTGCGCGGACCGGACCCGAGCCATCGGATGTCGTTCGCGATCTTCATGAGGCTCGCGGCGAGGGTCGCCTCGACGCCGCTCGCGTGGACGAGCGCGTCGTGGGCGGCGAGCGCGGCGAACTTGTTGGGCGCGGTGACGAACGGCAGCCCGGTGATGTCGGCGATCCGCTCGGCCACCAACTCGGCAAACCCCTCGGGCGCGTTGAGCCCGGTGCCGACCGCGGTGCCGCCCTGCGCCAG
>JBGTMW010000213.1:0-6540 GCA_041743365.1 Gemmatimonadaceae bacterium | reverse complement strand
GACGACCAGTACCGTCCGCTTAGAGGTCACGGTCTCCGACCTTGAGCGATCGAACCTCGAGCCGTCCGTCGCGCAGGTGGAAATAGACGCTTCGGCCGTGCTCCCCCCCGATGTCCTCTGCGACGATCGGGACGCCGGCGTCCACCAATGCCTGACGGGTCGCCACGGCGTTGCGCTCGCCCATGTTGATGCCGCCGGCTGGGATGAGCGAGGCGAACATGCTGGCGCCCCCCGCTATCTTCGCGACGATGTCCTGGCTCGCGCCGCGCCGTCGCATCTCCTCGACCAGCAGCGGGACGGCGGTCGATGGAAACTTGGCGGGGTTAGACGTGTCGCGCGCCAGCGAGGGGCTGGGAACGAGGATGTGCGCGAGCCCGCCCACGCCGCTGCGCGGATCGTAGAGCGCGATGGCGACACATGAGCCGAGTCCGACGGAGGAGATGACGACTTCTCCCTTCGCTACGGCGTAATCCGCGACCTTGACACGTATCTCGCTCATGATCGCGAGAATATGCGCTCGCGTCCCTTGACGGATGCGAAAAGGCCGCGAGCGCGCCCCAGGAGCGTCTCCACCTTTCCGAGGACGAGATAGCCGTCCGGAACGAGCAGGTCATGAAAGCGCTCGAAGAGCCGCTCCTGCGTTTCGCGGTCGAAGTAGATGATCACGTTCCGGCAGACGATGAGATGCATTCGAACTGCCGGAGGGCCCTCGCTGAGCAGGTCTCGTCTTTCGAACGACACAAGGCGCCCGACTGCGGGGTCGATCCGCGAGGGAGTCGAATCCGAGAAGTAGCGGGTCCGGATGGTGGGGGGCGTGTCGCCAAAGGCGGCTTCCTGGAAGACTCCCCGCTCCGCCGACGCGAGGCTCTCGCGATCGATGTCCGTGCCGATGATGCGAACCCTGGGCAACCTGTGCAGCTCGCCCGCGGCCTCGGCATGGCGATGAAAGAGCACTGCGAGCGAGTACGCCTCCTCCCCCGAGGAGCAGCCGGCGCTCCACACGACGATCTCGCCGTCGTTGCGCGCCCACAGCGCCGGGACGATCGTCCGGCCTACCGTCTCGTAGGTCTCCCAGTTCCTGAAGAGCTTCGTGACGTTGATGGTGAGGGCGTCGAGGAGGCGCTCGTACTCGCGCACGTCCCGGTCGAGGACGTCGGAGTACTGCTGGTAGCTGTGGGCGCCGGTGGCGCGCATGCGCACGGCGATCCGGCGCCGAAGGCACTTCTCCTTGTAGCTGGCACATCCGAAGCCGCGCTCGCGGGAGATCTTGTCAGTCAGCGCCGTGAACTCGGGATCCGCACCGGGTTCAGCAATCATGCCGCGCCACGAACGGCATTCAGGTTCGTCCGGATGATCGAGTTACCCGGGTCGAGCTCGAGGGCGCGCTCCCAGCATCGGATCGCCTCCTCGGTCTCGCGCCGGCGCAGCCTGATATTGCCGAGCTTGAGGAAGACGTCGGAACCGAGCGACGGATTGAGCTTCACGGCGCGCTGATACGATTCGAGCGCCTCATCGTACTGCGATGCGCGATAGTAGTAGTCGCCAATGTTCTTGTGCACCTGCGGGATGCCACTGTCCTCGTGCGCTCCGCGCTCCGCGCTCGATGCCGCTTCCTGCAGATTGCCGCGCCGCTCGTGCGCGGCAGCGAGGTTGTTGAACAGGGCGGCAGCATGCGGGTGGTGGCCGATCGCTTCTGTCAGCAGCGCGATGCTCCGCGGCACGTCGCCCGTGAGGGCAGCGGCGAGCGCGGCGTAGTGGAACCAGGCCGCCGTGGGGGGGCGCTTCCCCCAGAGCGAACGTGCGGCGGTGAGGATCTCATCGGCTCCGGCAGCGTTGCCGAGGCGAAGGGTGAGGACGCCGAGCGAGGTATGCATCCGCGGATCCTCGCTGCCGCCGCGAAGCATCGCCTCCTCGAGCTCGGACCGCGCCTCCTCGAATCGACCGAGTCGCTCGAGCGCGAAGGCCAGGTTGTGGAACACCGCACCCTTCGCCCCGGGCTGCTCCGACGCCGCGCGGAGGATCTCCGCCGCCTCGGGCCACTTGCCCTGCCTGGCGAACGCAAGCCCGAGGTAGAACTGCGCGGGAGAGTCATCCTCGTGCAGCTCGAGCACGCGGCGGAACTCGCGCAGCGCTTCCTCGAGCATCCCGGTCTTGTAGAACGCGATCCCGAGGTTACGGTGCTCCTCGACCTTTCCGTCCACGGCGGCTGCTGCTGCGGCGGGCTTCGACTTCCCGACGCGATGGAGAAAGCCTGCCGTCTGAAGGCCGTAGAGCGCCTTGCCCACGCTGAATTCGCCCATTCCCGATTCGTCGATTAGCGCGGTGACATCGCGGCGGCCATCGATGAGGGGCACTAGCTGGTCCTGCTCCGCAGTGAACTCCACCTCGCTCCCTTCGAGCCGGTCGCGATCGAGGTCGAACACCACATCGAAGCTCGGGATCTTCTTCTCGATGAGGCTCCACTCGTCCACCCGGCGTGCTCCCTCCAGCAGGAGGGATTCCGGGTTTATGGAGACGAGGAGATCCTGCTCCTCCGGAAGGATGTCCGGCTCGAAGTTGAACGTCCCCTGGGACCAGGTGAAGAGGAAGTACACAGCCTCCTCGATCTGCATCCGGATGTGCCGGTGCAGATCCTCGCGCGTGATCAGCTCGCGCTCGAGAAGGATCTCGCCCAGTCGCTTGTCGCGAATCTTGGCCTGGAACACGATCGCATCCTCGAGCTGGTCCTGGGATATCAGGTTGCTCTTCACCAGGATGTCGCCGATCCGGTCGCGACGGTTGACGATCGACGCGTACGCGATGCGTCCCTTGTCGAAGTAGATGTAGCCGAAGTTGCTGCGGTGGGTGACGCTCAGGCAGCCGGTCTTCTTCCCCATTGCGAGGAGCTGCAGCACGTCCGGAAGGCTCGCTTCCTTCAGGCTTCCCTTGATCGCCATTACCGGATCTCCTCGATCAGTCGCGCAGTCACATCCGGCCAGTCCCAGACGATCTTCTCATCATCGAGAAAGAACGGGTCCACTCGCTCGTCCGATCTGGTGCGCACCGGCGCCGGGGCGGCGGAGACTCCCTCCAGCTCCCCGCGAACGAACGACAGCGTGATCGCCTCGCCGGCGACATCCGCCGCGGCGCAGACGCGGTGCACGGTGCCGATGATCTCGCGCACGCTGGTCACGCTCCGGTCCGCGAGATACTCCAGGACATCCTCGGTCGTGGAGCGCTCGCGGAGGGCGAAGTGGCGCGCGTAGAGCTTGCCGCGAAGCTCGCGATCGGGCTGGCCGATCTCGACCACGAGGCCGCCGTCGAACCGCGAACGCAGTCGCTCCTCGAGGTCGCCGAGCTCCCGCGGTGGACGGTCGCTCGTGAGGATGATCTGCTTTCCGGCGTCGTAGCACGCATTGAAGACGTGAAAGAGCTCGTCCTGGGTGCGCTCCTTCCCCGCGATGAAGTGCACATCATCCATGATGAGCGCGTCGGCGGCGCGATAGCGCGCACGCCAGCGCTCGAGCGTCCCTTCCTGGATCGCCTCGATCAGCTCGTCGATGAACGTCTGCGCCCCGACGCACGAGACGGTCATTGCACCACCGCTGAGGTTGAGCAGCTCGTTGCCGATTGCGTTCGCGAGGTGGGTCTTCCCCACGCCGCTCGATCCATGCAGGACGAGCGGGTTGTACTTGCGCCCCGGATCGGCGACCACCATGTCCGCCACCCTCACGGCCATCTCGTTTGATGAGCCGACCTCGAAGGCGTCTCGGGCAAACGCCGGAGATGGCCCCACGGGGGGCGTGTGGCCGGCCATGGCGCGCTCCGCGAGCTGCTCCGCCTCGTCCACTCGCTCGGGATCGCGGAACACCTCGTTGGCGCCGAGCGCCGCGTCGACACTGGAGGCGCGCTGCTCGAGGGTCTTGAGGTGGTCGACCGACGCCGAGTAGCCGGCGATGAGCTCGTCCACATCGGGAGAGATCGACTGCTGGAGCGCACGCTCGAGAAGAGCGGTCCTGTAACCTTCGCCCCCCCAATAGGCGATCGCCTCGCCGATGCGCGCCTTCCATCCCTCCACGTGCTGGGCGACGGCCACTGCGACGTCCGAGAGAAAGCTCTGGAACTCCCCCGACGACTTGGGCATGGGAATCGTCATCGACGACGTACCCTGCACGCCGACTATCATCCTCACATCAGGCGCGCCAAGCGACTGCTGGCCGAGAGCCTGGTAGGCGGCGAGCCGGTTCAGCGCCCCCTGGAGCTCGCGGACGTTCGCGAACTCGACCCTGGCCAGCTCCTCGATGACGCCCGTGCGAAAGTGGAGCCCCCGCTCCTCGCACTTGCTGCGCAGTATGGCGATGCGCGTCTCGTAATCGGGCGCGCCTATGTCCACAATGAGCCCGCCGGCGAGCCGCGTCAGCAGCCGCTCATCGACGTCGGCTATCTCGGACGGGGGGCGATCGCTGGTCATCACGATCTGACGGCCGCTTCCCTGGAGTGCCGTGAACAACCGCAGCATCTCGCTCTGCGTCTCGCGCTGCCCGGTGAGGAACTGCACGTCGTCGAGAATGAGGAGGTCCACGGTGTGATAGCGCTTCTTGAACGCCTCCGTCTCACCGGCGGAAATCGAGGCGTGGAGCTGCTCGACGAACTCGTCGAGCGACAGGTAGATGATGCGCAGCTCAGGCTGCAGCTCGAGCGCGAGATGCCCGAGTGCCCCGACGAGATGCGTCTTGCCCAGGCCCGAGCCACTGTAGATGAACAGCGGGTTGTACGTCGATCCGGGCGACTCGGCCACCGCGCGCGAGGCGGCGACGGCGAGCCGGTTCCCCGAGCCCACGACGAAGTTGTCGAAACGGTAGCGTGCGTCGCTGTGGGCCATCATCGGTCCGACCCCGACCCGGCGCTCAGCCGCTTCAGCACGAGCTCCGATATCCCGCGCAGCGTCTCGAAGACCCCGGGCCCGTGCAGCGCATCGGCCTCGTAGTGCGGAACGCTGCGGAAGTTCAGCGCGTCCTCGAGCTCGGGCACGGTGAGTATGAGGTCCTTCGGAAGGTCCTGCTTGTTGTACTGGATCACGAGCGGCACCTCACGCGCGTTGATGCCGTGCTCGGCGAGGTTCGCGTGCAGGTCCTGGAAGCTCTCGATGTTCTCATCGAGCTGGCGCGCCTGGCTGTCGGCCACGAACACGACACCGTCCGCGCCCTGAAGCACCAGCTTCCGGGTGGTCTGGTAGTAAACCTGCCCCGGAACCGTATAGAGCTGAAACTTCGTCGTGAAGCCGGAGATGGCACCGAGATCCAGTGGCAGAAAGTCGAAGAAGAGCGTGCGGTCGGTCTGGGTCGCGAGCGACACCATCGTGCCTTTCCGATCCTCCGGCACCTGCCCGTAGATGTAGTGCAGGTTCGTCGTCTTTCCCGACCGTCCCGGGCCGTAGTAGACGATCTTGCACGTGATCTCGCGGGTCGAGTAGTTGACGAGTGACAAGGTGCCGTGCGAGGCGGAACGGTTAGACGCGCACGGGGCACGCGGAGAGCCCGACGGGCTCGCCACGGCTCCGGCCGTCGGGTTGCTGGATACTGACTGCCGAGGGTGACGGGGAAGTAACGAACCTGACCTTCCCCGGCTTCCCGACGGTCCTGATCCGGCGCGATATCATGTGCGGCCGAAGAGCGCCGCGAGATTGCGGTTGAGCTCTCCCTCGAAGTCCGACGCGAGCGCCGGCGGGCGGGCAGCCACCGGTGCGGGAGCAGCCTTCGCGAGCGCCGCCCGGAACTCCTCGAAATACAGCTGGACTATCCCCAGTGAGCTCTGCTGGTCGAACACCGCCAGGAGGATGTACCGATTCGCCTTCGTGGCCACGGGCGCGAGGAATATCTGGCGCTCGCGTCCTGCATGATGAAGCACCCCGAACGGTTTTCCATCGAGCTGCTTTCCCAGCTCTCCCGACGACGCATGGATCGCCGCTGCCAGCGCGCATGCGGACATCACGTCCACCGCGCGCGTGAAGCCGTGCTGCGCGAGAACCTGCCCGCTGGGATGCAGCAGCAGCGCCAGAAGCACGCGCGCCTCCCCCACGAAGTCGCGGAGCGGACGCTCGACCCATTCCTCGGCGACGGCAACCGTCATCCGGAAAGTCCCTCCAGCGCACGCAGCATCTCGATCCTGAGCATCCCGACGTTCGCCCGCGGCTCGGCGAGCGCCACCAGCACGAGGTCGCTGCGCCCCACCGCACATACTCGCCCGCGCTCCGCCTCGAGCGTGAGAAAGGTCGCCGTGCCCACTCCCGCTGCGTCGGCCGACATCCGGGCGCGACGATAGAGCGACGCCGCCAGCGCCGCAACGACCGGCCCCTTCACCCCGATCTGGAGCGACGAGTCCACGATGAGCCCATCGGTCTCACCCACTACCATTGAACCGAGCACTCCGCGCTGGCGCGTGAGGCCAGTCAGCATCTCCGTGAAGGGCGACTTCACGAGTTCTCCTCCATCCACTCTGTCGCCCGGCGCACCGCTGCCTCGCGCAGGCGGGCGACGAGGCCGAGAGGTCGCTCGCGCGCCG
>JBGTMW010000212.1:0-21998 GCA_041743365.1 Gemmatimonadaceae bacterium | reverse complement strand
CGCGCGCGAGCCGCCGCGGCCGAAGCGCGCGCGGCCGACGTCGTGTGGGAGGTCCGGACCGAGGTCGCCATGGCGTTCTACGATCTCTACGCGACCGAACAGTCGCTCTCGGTCGCTCGAGAAACTCTCCGCGTCCTCCAGGACATCGCGAGGACCACCGAAGCGATGTACCGCGTGGGTGAAGGACGACAGGCCGATGTTCTTCGTGCGCAGGTGGAGATCGCGCGCATGACCGAAGACACCGTGCGGATGCAGGCGATGCGGAGCGGCATGGCTGCTCGCCTGCTCGCGCTGCTCGACAAGCCCCACGAGACGGGCGTTGGCTCGCCCGCCCTGCCCGTGTTTCCGTTGGCCATGCCGTCGCTCGACTCGCTCGTGCAGGTCGCCCACGGCTACCGGCCCACGTTGCAGGCGGGAGCGCGGGAGTTCGATGCCGCGCAATCCAGCGAGCGGCTCGCGTACCGCGAGCTCTGGCCCGACCTCCAGCTCGGCGTGCAGCTCGGACGCCGTGGTGGCGAGATGGGGACGGAATGGATGGGCAGCCTGATGGTTGGCGCGAGCGTGCCGGTGTTCGCCCGCAGCCGGCAACTCAGGATGCGCGATGAGGCCGCCGCGATGACCGCCATGGCGGCGGCGGATCTCCGGGCGATGCAGGCCGACACGCGGGGACGGCTGGGCGAAGCGTACGCGGATCTCAGGCGCTCGCGGAACCTCGCGGCCCTCTATCGAGGGACCGTCATCCCGCAGGCGGAGGCAACCGTGTCGTCGGCGCTTGCCGCGTACCGTGTCGGGACTGTGGACTTCATGACGCTGCTCGACAACCGGATGAGCGTCAATCGTTATCGCCAGGAGCTGCATACGCTCGAGGCCGAGGAAGGGAAGGCCTGGGCTGAGCTCGAGATGCTGGCGGGTCAGCAGCTGGTGGACCCGTTCACGATCGCGCCTCGCCGCGCTGGAGGCACACGATGAGGCCGACTGACGACAGCTCGACGCGCGCGAGCGACATGCCAAACGATGCTGTAAACGGGCCTGGCAATCCGACGTCAGGGGCGCCGACCATCGTTGCTCAACCAGCGAATGGTGAGACTGGTTCCACCATCGACGACTCACCGTTCGGCGGATCGCGATCGCGCAACGGGCGCATCCTGCGGCTCGGGATCTACGGTGGGGTGGTCGCCCTGGCAGTGCTAGGCGCCTACCTCGTCACGCGCGAGCCGGAGACATCCACTACAGCTGCCGTTGTCGGCGTGTCGGGTACAGGCGGCGGTGCGACGTCAGTGATGCTGTCGGACGTCGATGCCGAGCGGATCGGCGTCACATTCGCGACGGCGACAATGGGCTCGATCGCACAGGACATCCGCACCGTCGGCCAGATCACCTTCGACGAGACGCGGGTGAGTACGATCGCGCCGAAGGTGGATGGCTTCGTCGAGGAGCTGCATGTGAGCTCGATGGGGCAGTTGGTGCGGCGAGGTGAGCCCCTTCTGTCGATCTACTCGCCGATGCTCGTGACGGCGCAGGAAGAGCTGCTGCTCGCTCGCCGGCTGGTGAGCGACGTGGCCGACGGCACACCCGACGCCGTTCGCGGCGCGCAGGAGCTGCTCACGTCCGCCCGTCGACGGCTCCTCTACTGGGATGTTCCGGAGGGCGAGATCGATCGCATCGAGCGCACCGGCGAGGTGCGTCGCACGATCACGCTCACGGCGCCGGCGAGCGGCTTCGTCGTCGAAAAGGCAGTGTTTACAGGGCAGCGTATCATGGCAGGCGACGCGATCCTCAAGCTCGCGGACCTCGGTGTCGTCTGGGTCGAGGGCCAGGTGTTCGAGCAGGATCTCGCATTGGTGAGAGCCGGCCAGACGGTGGGCGTGACCATCGACGCGTTCCCGTCCGAAGAGTGGGTAGGGCGCGTTGCCTACGTGTATCCGACGCTCGATGCAGAGTCGCGCACGACGCGGATACGCGTGGCGCTGTCGAACGGCGGCCTCCGACTCAAGCCCGGCATGTACGCGACGCTCCACATCACCGGGACCGCACGCGATGCTGTCGTGAGCGTCCCACGCTCCGCGGTGCTCTCGACGGGGAGGCGCAACCTGGTGTTCGTGCGGCGCCCTGACGGAATGCTCGAGCCGCGCGAGGTCGCCCTTGGAATGACCTCAAACGATCGCGTGGAGATACGACAGGGCCTCGCGAGCGGGGAGACGGTCGTTGCGTCCGCGACGTTTCTGATCGACGCGGAGTCGAATCTCGGCTCGGTGCTCGGCGGCATGGCGAACATGCCCGGCATGGACATGCCGAGCACGCAGACGGACCAGCCGAAGCCGGCTACGCCGGTGGGTCCACCAGTCAGCCAGCCGCCCCCGAGCAGCCCGGCTTCGTTGCCTGACTCGCACGCCGCGCACCGGAGGTAACGCCCATGCTCAAGCGCATCATCGCATGGGCCGTCGGCAACACGCTGATCGTCGCCCTGTTCACCGTGGCCGCGATCGCCGGCGGCATCTGGGCCATCCGTCAGACGCCGCTCGAGGCACTTCCCGATCTGAGCGACGTGCAGGTCATCGTGCAGGCCGACTACAACGAGCAGGCACCGCGCATCGTCGAGGACCAGGTCACCTATCCCATCGCGGCCGAGATGCTGAAGGTGCCGGGCGCGCGGACAGTGCGCGGCTACTCGTTCTTCGGCGTCTCGTTCGTCTACGTGATCTTCGAGGACGGGACGGATCTCTACTGGGCGCGGAGCCGAGTGCTGGAGTATGTCAACGGGATTCAGGGCAAGCTGCCGGCGAACGTCACGCCGTCGCTGGGTCCCGACGCGACCGGGCTCGGCTGGGTCTATCAGTACGCCCTGGAGGACACGACGGGACGACTCGACCTGGCGGAGCTGAGAAGTGTGCAGGATTGGTATCTGCGATATGCGCTGACCGCCGTACCGGGCGTGTCCGAAGTGGCGAGCATCGGTGGATACGAGAAGCAGTACCAGGTCGATCTCGACCCCGCGAGACTGCTCGCCTACGGGATCCCGATCACTCGCGTGATGTCGGCGATCCAGAACTCCAACGCCGACGTTGGCGCGATGGTGATGGAGCTCTCGGAGCGTGAGTACATGGTCCGCGGGCTCGGCTATCTCGGGGGCATCCAGGACATCGAGAATGTCGTCGTCGGGGCCACGGCTGGTGGTACTCCGATCCGGGTGCGGGAGCTCGGTCGCGTCGGTATCGGCCCGGCGGTGCGCCGCGGCATCGCCGAGCTCGATGGACGTGGCGACGCCGTGGGTGGAATCGTGATCATGCGCTTCGGTGAGAATGCGCTGACGACCATCGAGCGTGTGAAGGAGAAGCTAGCGTCGGTGCAGAGCGGCCTGCCGGCCGGGGTGGTTGTGCGCCCGGTCTACGATCGCAGCGATCTCATCGAGCGCTCGATCGAGAATCTTCGCGGGAAGCTGATCGAGGAGAGCCTCATCGTCGCCCTCGTGTGCATCCTGTTTCTACTGCATGCGCGGTCCGCGCTCGTCGCGATCATTACCCTTCCGATCGGGATCCTGATCGCGTTCCTCGCGATGCGGACGATCGGTGTCGGCGCGGACATCATGAGCCTGGGCGGGATCGCCATCGCGATCGGCGCGATGATCGATGCGGCTATCGTCATGATCGAGAACATGCACAAGCACCTCGAGCGGGCGATCGAAGCCAAGGAGCGCGCGCGAGGTGTGGACCCCACGACCCAGCGGTCGTTCGACACGGGGCTGCTCACCGCACCGGAGCGGTGGCGCGTGGTAATCGAGTCGGCGCAGGAAGTCGGGCCGGCGCTCTTCTTCTCCCTGCTCATTATCACGGTATCGTTCGTGCCCGTGTTCGCGCTCGAGGGGCAGGAGGGGCGGCTCTTCAAACCGCTCGCCTTCACGAAGACCTTCGCCATGGCGGCGGCGAGCTTCTTGTCGGTTACGCTCGTTCCCGTGACGATGGGCCTCTTCATCCGCGGGAAGATCTATCGCGAGCGCGCAAATCCGCTCAATCGCGCGCTGATGCGGGCGTACCGCCCTGTCATCCGCGGCGTGCTGCGCCACCGGTGGCCGGTGATCGCCGCGTCAGTGATCGCGCTGATCCTGACCTGGATTCCATGGACCCGCCTCGGCAGTGAGTTCATGCCGCGACTGGACGAAGGAACGATCCTGTTCATGCCGACGACGCTGCCCGGAGTGAGCGTCGCCCGAGCGCGGGAGATCATGCGCACCCAGGACTCGATCCTGAAGACCTTCCCCGAGGTCGTGACCGTCTGGGGGAAGGCGGGCCGCGCTAACACGGCGACTGACCCCGCGGGCCTCGACATGTTCGAGACCACCGTGACGCTCAAGCCCGAATCGGAGTGGCGGGAGGGCGTGACATACGATGGCCTCATCGCCGCGATGGACTCGGCGGTTCGACTCCCCGGCGTCACCAACTCCTGGACGATGCCGATCAAGGGGCGGATCGACATGCTTGCGACGGGTATCCGTACCCCGGTCGGCATCAAGGTCTTCGGGCCCGACCTGGCGGAGCTGGAGCGGATCGGCAAGGAGATCGAACGATCGGTGTCGATGGTGCCGGGGACGCGGAGCGCGTTCGCCGAGCGGGCGATGTCGGGCTACTACCTCGACATCGACATCGATCGCGCGGCGGCAGCGCGATATGGGCTCAACGTCGGCGACATCCAGGCTGTGATCGCCACGGCGATCGGCGGGATGACGATCACCCAGGTCGTCGAGGGGCGTGAGCGCTACGGCGTGCGGCTGCGCTATCCGCAGGAGCTGCGCGACAGCCCCGAGCGTCTCGGCTCGGTGCTCATCCCGGTCAGCCAGGGTGCGGCGCGCTCGGCGGCGACGTCGGGCGGAATGGCGATGGGTGGGGGAGGGCAGGCAAGTGGTGCCTCCGGGCCAGCGCCGCAGATCCCACTCGGCCAGGTCGCGACGATCCGTGAAGTCGCGGGGCCGATGGTGGTCCGTACGGAAGACGCTGTGCCTACGGCGTGGATCTACATCGATGTCGCGGGGCGCGACATTGGGAGCTACGTCGCCGAGGCGCGAGCGATGGTGGAAAGAGAGGTGACGCTGCCGCCCGGGTACACGATGGTGTGGAGTGGCCAGTACGAGTACATGGAGCGCGCGGCCGCGCGCATGAAGATCGTGATCCCGGCGACGCTGGCGATCATCTTCCTGCTCCTCTACTTCAACTTCCGGAGCGTGGGCGAGACGCTGATCGTGATGCTCTCGCTGCCCTTCGCGCTCGTCGGCGGGATCTGGTTCATCTGGGCGCTCGGCTACAACTGGTCAGTCGCGGTCGCGATCGGATTCATAGCGCTCGCTGGCGTTGCTGCGGAAACCGGGGTGATCATGCTCATCTACCTGGATCAGGCGTGGCACGCCGCCGTGAAATCGCGCACGGCGGACGGTCGTCGTCCAACGCTGCTGGATCTCTATGACGCCGTCATGGAGGGCGCGGTCGAACGGGTGCGGCCGAAGATGATGACCGTCACGGCGATCATGGCTGGTCTGCTGCCAATCCTGTGGGGCAGTGGAGCGGGCGCGAGCGTGATGAAACGCATCGCTGCGCCGATGGTGGGCGGAATGATCTCGAGCACGGTCCTTACGCTGATCGTGATCCCCGCGATCTACTCGCTCTGGAAGGAGCGAGAGGTGAGACACGCCGCAGCTGGGGATGCTGACGCTCGACGGCGCAACAGACTGGCTCAAATACCGCGTGGGGAGACGGTGGGAGCCGTGGCGCGGCTGAGTACGTGAGAACATCTCCTTCCAGAGAAATTGAACTTACCCAGAGCGACCGATCGGTACCATCGCGGCGCCGATCGGTGAGCGCTCATCATTCGTTGGGCAACCGACTCCGCGTTGCCATGTACAAGTCGAAATCGCAGCGCGGCATGGGCGGCAGTCCGCAAGCTTAGCCCACCGGCCACGGACAGCGCGAGGCGAAGATCAGCGTCAGGCCATCGCTCGAGATGATCGAGACGGGAGCCACGCACATCGGTGTCGCCACCGACCACGTGATCGAGTCCTTCCGCAACGAGCTCTGGGCGGACTACAAGACGGGCGACGGTATCGAGCCTGTGCTCCAGGCGCAGTTCCATCCGCTCGAGCAGGCACTCGCCGCAATGGGGTCGCAGTCTGGCCGATGATCGAGCTCGAGGCCGACGACTGACTCGCCTCAGCAGCCCGCCTCGCCTCGAGCGACCCGTTGGTCGAGAAGGTGTGCATCTGGGCGAACGACAAGGATCTCGCGCAGTGTGTGCGCGGCGCAACTGCCGAATCACCACGGGCCGATCGCAGTCGACAGGGAGCGCGGCTCGCCACCGCGCCCCCCTCGCTGCCCCCCGAATCAGGGCCTCGCCGGCCGCCTCTTCGGCGTCCAGAACGCCGGATCCACCGCGCGCGCTTCCGGCGAGACGTAGCTCTGCGCCGGATCGACCCGAAAGCGCTGCGTCTCCGTATTGATCACGCCCTCCGCCATGAACTTCTGCAGCGTGCCCATCTCCTCGGGCGTTGCTCCCCGCATCGCGGCCTGGTCCGCGGCCATCATTTGATCGAAGGCCCCATACGACTCGACCGAGGCAAAGATCAGGTAGGTCGGCCCCGGTACACCGGCCGTGATCTGATAGACGCGATAGCTGACGGTTGGCGCGCCACGTCTGGCTGCGGCGCCATACGCCTTCGCTGCCGCCTCGAAGCCCGCCTCATGTCCCGGCCTGACACGGAACCAGGTGATCTCCGTGAACCGCACCTTCGCCAGGTCAGGGAAGGCACCCATGCTGAGATCCGGGCGACCCATTGCCTGCATCACCCGAACGTTGTTGAGGAACGCGGCATCCCCGGCGGAGAGTCGCTGCAGTTCTGCGGACAGGATGGGGTCCGCATCGTCCCGCTTCATTCCCTCGGCGATTGCCGCATTCGACGCAAACGGTGTGACGTACCATACCTCGCTCGGGCCCGTCATCGACACGTACGCCAGGTAATAGTCGGGAGACTTTGCTTTCACGTACGCCGCCGGCCATCCGGCCTCGAACCGGGCATGCTCGGCGCTTCGCCCGATCTTCACATCCTCGCGCACGATGGTGAGCAGGGTCGGCTGCGAGGTCGGCATGCCCTGCTGGCCAAAGGCCGGACCAGCGGAACCAAGCATGAGTGCCACTGCGGCGATTCTGGAGGGAAGGGGTTTCATGATGTGCCCACCTCGGGGGCGGTCGACTGGTCGCGCCTTTGCTTCGCATGGTCTCGCTGAACGGGGGACGAGAACCGGGATGCGATCGGCGCGGCTAACGTAGCCTGCCGAGCCCGACTGTCAAGCACGCGCCTGCTTGCGCAGCTCAGCAACGCGTGCAGTGAAGAGTCGCTTCACGAGTGCCGACGACGGCGGCCTCGCGCGCCACCCCGCGCGCGCCGCGGACGACACACGTGATTCGACCGCTCGGAGTTTGCGCCAACACGGGAACGCCCCACATGGCGGTGGCCCGGGCAATGAAGGCCAAACGCCGACTAGTCAGATCATGGAAATCTCCGTCGAAAGATGGGTCCGCAGGCTGCTGCTACCGCGACAGTTGAACCTCCGTCCGCACGTACACGTAGCGGCCGTTGTAGCCGAACGGCGATGACCCTGGCCAGATGAACGTGCCGTTGTTCGTGTTCGCCGCGACCTTCACCTGGTCAGGGAAGGTGTTGAACACGTTGTTCGATCCGAGCGAGATCCCGATCCCATCGAAGCGATAGCCGATCTCGGTATCGAACAACAGCTTGGCCCCGAAATCCTCGATGCCATCGAGGCTTCCATCGCGGAAGCTTCCGTAGTCGGACGCCCGTCCCATCGCGCGGAAGCGACCGACCGAGTAGTTGGTCGTCAGCGATGACCGGCGGCTGGGCCGGTTGCGCTCAATGGCGTTGATGATGACCGGGTCGAGCGCGCTGGTGTACGTCGAGTTCGTGCCCTCAAGGATCTCCGGAATCGGATCGACTCGGGTGATCCTGTTCTTCGTGAAGTTGACCGCCGCGGTGAAGTCGAGCGATCCCCTCCATACAGGCAGCAGCCAGTTCGCCGCGACATCGATGCCGTCGGTCTTCGTGTCGAGCGCGTTGGTGGGGAACTGCACACCGGCGATGAGGTTGAGCCCGGAGTCGGCGAGGATCCTGGCAACGACGGTGTCCGACGACCCGTCGAATGTCGCGCCGAGGAGAATGCGATCCTTGAGGGTGATGCGATACGCATCCACCGTGAGGTTGACGTTTCGGGTGGGCGAGTAGGCGAAACCCGCGCTCAGGTTCGCCGACGTCTCCTCCTTGAGCGGCTTGGCGCCGAAGATCCGCGACGCCCGGTGGGTCACCGGGAAGTTGCCGATCTCCACGAGCACGCCGTTCTGGATCGCGGTGGTGGTGTGGCTATACCAGCTCTGCGCGAGCCCAGGCGCGCGGAATCCGGTGCTGGCCGCGCCGCGCACCACGAGCTGCGGCGACGCCTGGTACCGCATGGCGAGCTTGCCGGTGACCTTCTGCCCGAAGTCGCTGTAGCTCTCGAAACGCCCTGCGGCGTTCGCGAGCAGGCTGGGCGTCAGGTTCGTCTCGAGGTCGATGTACCCGCCAACGTTCGTGCGATCGTTCGTGCTTGCATCCGAGGGCGCAAAGCCCTGGAACACGGACGAGCCGCCCTGCGCGATTCCCGAGCTGTCCGCCGTCTTGTGAAAGCCGTTGATGTACGACGCACGCTCACCCGCGATGACCTCGTACGACTCGCGCCGGAACGCCGCACCGATCGCGACGTTGACCTCCCTGAGAAATCCGAAGTCCATCAGCCTCGAGGCGTTTGCGGTTGCGTTGAACTCACCGCGCTTGAGTCCGCCAGCGTCGAAGGACGTCTGGTTGGGAATGCCTGGATCATCCGCGGTCCCGAGGACGCCATCCGCGCCGGGCGCGGTCGGTACCGACAGGCTCGGCCCGAGCGACGAGTTCAGCGTATTTCGCAGGTTGAAGTCGAAGCTGTTGAAGCCGTAGGATGCGCCGACATCCATCGTCCAGCCCATGCTGTTCGAGCGAAAGCCGCCGGCCGCCGAGTAGTCGATGACGCTCGGACGGAACTCCGGCAGGAAGCCCAGCGGATAGATCTGCGGCCAGTTGCGCGAGTTCCTCGGCTTGCGGAAGAATCCGTTGCCCGTTCCCTCGCGGTCGGAGTAGCCGCCGAACCCGTACATCTCCGTCGTGCCGGCTTCGTTGAGCGGAAGCTTGAGGTTCGCGAAGGTGTGGAGGTCGCGCTCGAGTCCATCGCCCCAGTGCACGTTCGGCTGCGGCACGCCGGTGCGCTTGATGACGACGCGGCAGTTGGCTACCGAATCCCTGACGCCCTGGAGGTCGGGGAAGCTGCCATCGGGACACGCGCGGTTGGTGGACTCGCGATTGAGGAGCTGACCGAACAGGCTCAGCGAGCCGCGGCCCAGCGGGAGGCCGACGCCACCGTTCACGTCCGTCGCGGTCCCGTCGTTCGGGTAGTTCTTCCCGGGGCGGTACTGGCCAACGCTTGCGTTGACGAACGGCGTGAACGCGCCTTCCTTGAGCACCAAGTTCACCACGCCGGCGATTGCGTCGGAGCCGTACTGCGTGGACGCGCCATCCCGCAGCACTTCCATGCGCTCGATCGCGCTCGACGGAAACGCGTTGAGGTCCACGCCGCTCGACCCCGGCGCCGTTCCGTTGGAGAACACGTTGAGGATCGACGTCTGGTGGCGACGGACGCCATTGATCAGGACGAGCGAGTGGTCGGGCGACAACCCGCGCAGCGTGAAGGGTCGCACGATCTCGGTAGCGTCGGTCACTGCCTGCTTGGGGAAGTTGACCGAGGGCGAGAGCGTCGCGAGCACCTGCGAGGTTTCGGTCGAACCGGACCGCGCGATATCTTCCGCGGTGTACACGTCCACCGGCACCGCCAGCTCCTCGGCCGCCGTATGCCGGGCCCGCGAGCCGACGACGACGAGGACGGACGCGAGCCGCGTTGCCGTGGGGCGAAGCGTGATGTCGGCGCTGGTGATCTCGCCGGCCGCGACCGTGACGGCAAGCGACTCCGGGAGGAAGCCGAGCGACCGGACGCGCAGCATGCGTCGGCCGACCGGGACGCCGGTCAGCGTGTAGCCTCCTCGTGCCGAGGCTGTGGTGCGGAGTGAGGTCTGGTCTACCGTGACCGAGGCGCCGACGATGACCGTCCCGGTCGTGTCGGTGACCCTGCCCTGCAGTGACCCTGTCTGCGCGGTGAGGGGCTGCGTGAACGCGGCGGCGCCACATAGCGCCGCCGCGAATGTGCCTGCTGTCCGCCACGATGAGACGCGCATCATTCCCCTGGGTGAAGGTTGCAACACTCGAAGATTTGACACGAGGGCCGCTCGCGAGCGAGCGTGGTGGCCAACATGGCGTCGGTATACGAAATCCACCAGAGGTGTTCGTCTCGAACTTTGAGCTCATCCATGACGTTGGGTACGATCTGCCAGGGGACACCGTTTCGGTCCTTCAGCCAGCCCCTGCGCCATTGTCAACGATGCGCCCTGCCGATGGTCCAGCAGGTCATCAGGAGGGCGTGCCTCTCGAGTGATCGACAGACCGAGCCCGGTGCCCGCCGCCACTCGTCAGGTGAGCCTGGCACACGAGCGCACGCGCTCGAGATCGACTCCCGGGATGCTGACTTCGAAGGGTCTCAGCGATTCGGAACAGTGAACACCGCGACGTGCGGCCGCGGGAACGTGACCTCCCATCCGTAATGGGCGGCGATCCACCGCATCGTGCCTTCTGCATAGAAGCAGACATGGGTCGGATCGCGCCGATACCACCACGTCGCGAAGGGCGCCTCGTGGCCGTAGAACCGCGTCATCACCCCAAGGAGGCCCTCCGGCACGAGGAGCCGCCCGAGGACGGCGAACAGCTCGGCCGGGTCGTGAGCGTGCTCGACGACCTCGGAGCATGTGACGAAGTCGTACTGTCCGGAGAGAGGAAGTTCATCGGGAATGAAGAGCGGATCGTGCGCGGCACAGGGAAAGCCCGCGGAGGTGAGGAGCGCCGAGAGGACGGGAGCGGGTCCACATCCGAAGTCGATACCTCGTGCTCCTGCAGGCAGGCGTTCAATCATGGGCTCGGCGAGGCGCTCGAGAAACCGTACGTATCCCGGGTCCGCCGCGTCGTTGCGATGGAGCTCGTATCGCTTTCGTTCGTCCGGCATGGAGAGTCGCTGCGCCGGATGCAGATACACGAGCGTGCAGTTCCTGCACTGGAAGTAGCGTCTCGAATCCTCGGCCGTGTGATAGAGATCGGTCGGCAATGTGCCGCAGAGCGGACAGCGAGGCAGGACATTCGCACCCTCGCCGGATCCGGCCGACGGATCAGCTGTCCTCGGCTTCACGAGCAGCCTTGTTCCATGTGGAGCCCGCGGTCAGGGTTGTCGTGCGGTGGGGCGACGTCGAAGGAACCATCGGCGAACGAATGCCGCGAGCGGCTTTCCGTGATTACCCATGAAGGATACCGTACTCACGGCGCCACGCGGCTCTCTCGGGTGTACCGGCATGAAACGCGGCGCTTCCCCTGAGGAGGCCGGCATGTCGCACGGGCGGTGGCCGGTCGACCGGACCATGCCAACGAGTCGCGACGCCGCGCGTCCGATTTCGCTGGATCAGACGTCCGTGGGGCGGCTTTCGCGCATTTGATGCGCTCCAGAACCAGCAGATGTCCGCATGGTGTTCCCGGAGGCCCGGTTCTGCGCGGCGTGCGGGGCGAGAGGAGGCTGATGGAACGCGACGAAGCCGGGTCCGGAATCGTCGTTCGCGTTGGCGGGATGATAATGCGGGATCGGTAGTGAGCGCGAATCGATCGAGCGGGGCGAGGATCCTTCGGATCATCGCCCCGCCGATTGTCGTCATCCCGGGCGCATGCCCCTTGTGCTCCGGTCATCAAAGTTCTCGGGGTGACCGAAGACATAGGTCCGCGTGGAGAGCTTGTGTGCGGCCGCCGCCCGTGCGATGTCGGTGAGCGAGACGATGCCGAGGAGAGTATCGCCGTCCATCACCAGAACGCGGTGAATGCGTTCCGCCGTCATCATCTTCGCGGCGTCGAGCACACCGGTAACCGGGGGCAGCGCGCGGATCTCGCGCGTCATTACCTCCTTGACCGCGTGCTCCTCGAGGGCGTTCCATTCCGGTCCCGTCAAGGCGGAGAACCGCTCGACCGTTTCGGCGCCTGCGTCGCTCCACATCTCGGTGAAGAACATCGAATCGGAGTCGCCATCGATCCTGGTCGGGGATTCGGACTTCTCGAACGGCTCGGTCGGCCACTCGATCGGAGTGCCCGGCAACGACGCTGCGAGCTCGGTGAGGTCGGTCATGGAGATTACTCCCACGACGCGCGTGCCCGCCATCACGGGCGCGCCACCCACGTGCCGGCTCGTGAGCAGCTCCATCGCGTCGCGGACCGAGAGATCCGGATCGACGGTCAACACGTCACGGGTCATGATGTCGCGCAGCTTCAGCATGGTCGAATCCTCAGTGTGGGAACCCTCGAGCAGAATCTACGTCTCTCGATGGTGCAAATCTGTCAGCGCATCGCCGCGGCGTTCATGGCAATACACAGTACGCCGGATGCGGAGAATCCCGGACGACGGCGTCGCCATCAGTGCGCTCACGACGCGCGGCGGCGTGGCAGTGTCAGACGACGGCGCCCTGTCGGCGAACCCCTGGTACATGACGGTCGGCTACCGGATGGCGCGATCCGCGCCCGAGCGGTACCATCTCGTTGCAATTCCGAAGTCTCGGCGATTTGACTGCTGCGGCTTTTCAAGTTCCTGAGTCCCGTGCCTGGGAGAATCGATGTCGACGGACATGCACGACGGGGGAGTCGTCGCGGCGCAGCTTCCGGGTAGCGGCCCGACGGCGCTGGTCCTTGGCGGAGGTGGCGCTCGCGCCGCGTACCAGGTGGGGGTGCTTCGCGGCATCGCGCGACGCCATCCTCATCTTCACGCTCCAATTCTCACGGGGACATCGGCGGGTGCGATCAACGCCGCGTTCATCGCGGCACACCCGGGGGATTTCGCGCTGGCCGTCGGCGATCTCGTTGCCCTCTGGCAGTCACTCGCACCGGAGCGTGTCTTCCGTGTGGGCGCCGGGTCTCTCGGACGCAACGTCGTGCGCTGGGGGTGGCGGCTCGTGTCCGGCGGACTCGGCGCGGGTGAGCACACGCGGGGCCTCGTCGACACGGCACCGCTCCGCGACCTTTTGCGCGAGAACCTGGCAGCCGGCGCTGACGGCGTGATCGGCGGGATCGAGAGCAACATCGCCAGCGGCCGCTACCGAGCAATCGCGCTGAGCGGAACGAGCTATTCCACGGGGCAGTCGGCAACGTGGGTGGCGGGCCGCGATGTCTCGCTATGGCAGCGGCCGCAGCGGCGCTCGGAGCTGGTGCAGCTCGGCGTCGAGCACGTGATGGCATCGGCGGCACTGCCCCTTCTGTTTCCCGCCGTGTGCGTCGGTACCGAGTGGTATGGCGACGGCGGCATCCGACAGACGGCGCCGCTCTCCCCGGCGGTTCATCTGGGGGCAGAGAGAATCCTCACCATCTCGACGCGATACCAGCGGACGCGCGCCGAGGCGGACATCTCGCAGATCAACGGATATCCGCCGCCGGCGCAGGTGCTGGGCGTGCTCTACAACGCGATCTTCCTCGACCAGATCGACGAGGACATCCGCCGGCTCGAGCTGGTCAATCGACTGCTCCGCGACCTGCCCGAGGCGAGCCGCGAGCGCAGGCGACCGGTGGGGATGCTGGCAATTCGTCCATCGCGCGATCTCGGACGACTGGCGCGCGAGTACGAGCCACGGCTGCCGGGCGCGTTCCGTTTTCTCACGCGCGGACTCGGTACCCGCCGCACGACGAGCCCGGACATGCTGAGCATGCTGATGTTTCAGCACGATTACGTGAATGCGCTCCTCGAGCTCGGGGAACGGGACGCAGCCGCCCAGATGGACCGGATCACGGCGTTCCTCGCCGATGATAGCGGGACCCCGCCACCGGAATCCGGCTCGATGCTGCATCAGCGGACCGATCAGGCCTTCACGCCCTCGTCACACGTGTGATCATCGTGTTTCGTGCGGAAATCGCCGAACAGCGAGCCGCGAACGCGGGTCAGCGGCCGGTGAGCACCCGCCGCCGCCGCGTCGTCTCGGCGCCGAGCCGGCCACACATGATGTCGCAGAGCCTGAACACGTCGCTGTCGGCCAGCGAGTAGTACACGTAGAGCCCTTCCTTCCGCCGCGTGACGAAGCCGAGGGCATGCAGGAGCTGCAGGTGCTTGGACAGGTTCGCCTGGCCGAGCTCCGTCTCATCCGCCAGCTCGGTCACGGTCATCTCGCCGGCACGCAACACGTTCAGGATCTCGAGGCGCACCGGCTCGCCGAGCGCCCTGAATCGCTCGGCTATCAGGGACAGAAGCTCCGGGCTCATCGCCGTGTCAGCCATGGGTCGTCCCGCTCCAAATGCGGCGAATGCGAGGTGCGGCGGTCATGCTCTCTGCCGCGCCGATGAAACGGAAGCCCCCGCCATCTCTGCATGCTCGCCCCGCACAACCGGGTATCCGGCGGCGGCCCACGCGGCAAATCCGCCGGTCACGTTCGCGACCGTGCCGAAGCCGCTCATCTCGAGAACGCTCGCCGCGATCGCCGAGCGGGCTCCGCTCTGGCAGTGGACCATGATCGGCGTCGTCTTCGGCAGGTCGGCGACGCGCTCGGCGAGATAACCGAGGGGAATGTTGCGAGCGCCGGCGACATGACCCGCGTCCCACTCCGCTCGCCCGCGAACGTCGATTACCAGCGTGCTCTCGTTCCGGAGGGATTCGGAGAGGTGGGAGACGCCGACCTGCGGAGTGAGCGCGAGCCGCTCGCCGCCGGCCGTCCAGGCCGTGAGTGCGTCGGCGTCGACGTAGCCCGCAACCCGGTCGAGACCGATCATGGCAAGGTCGCGCACGGCTTCGTCGATCGCGTGAGGCGCGTCGCTCTCCACGATCAGATGGACATCCCGATCGTAGGGAAGCAGCCAGCCCGCCCAGTTCGTGAACGACTTGCCGAGCGGGATGTTCAGCGTCCCCGGAATGTGCCCGAGAGCGTACTCCGACGCATGTCGCGTGTCGACGATCAGTGCGCCGTCGTTCACGAGCTCGCGAACCCGCCCGGCGGCAAGTCGTTCGGGACGACGAAACCCGTGCAGGAGCGCCGGCCCCTCCTTGTTGATCCGCTTCATCTCGGCGAAGTACGTCGGAGGCTCAGGCTGATCGGCGAGCACCTGCTCGATGAACGACTCCTCGTCGGCGACGCCGAGGGCCCAGTTGGCGATCTTCTCGTAGCCGAGCGTCGTCGATGGGATCGCGCCCAGGGATTTCCCGCATGCCGAGCCGGCGCCGTGACCGGGCCAGAGCTGGAAGTAGTCCGGCAGCGTGACGAATCGCTTCAGGGAGCGGAAGAGCATGCGTGCGCTCTCGACCATCGTACCCTCGAAGCCAGCCGCCCGCTCGAGCAGATCAGGTCGGCCGACGTCGCCGGCGAAGATGAAGTCGCCGGTGAAGACACCCATCGCGCGATCCGTGGCCGCGGTGTCGGTGATCATGAACGACAGGTGCTCGGGCGTATGCCCGGGAGTGTGGATGACATCAACCCTGATGTTCCCGACCTTGAACGAATTCCCATCGCGAAGCAGCGTCGCCCCGGCCGCGGCGGCGAAGCGGTACTTCCAGTTCGCATCCCCCTCATCGGAGAGGAGGAGTTGGGCGCCGGTGCGCTGTGCCAGCTCGCGGCTTCCCGAGATGAAGTCGGCGTGGAAGTGCGTCTCGGTGACGTGCGTGATCCTCAGGCCCTCCGCCTCGGCGGCATTGAGATACTGGTCAATGTCGCGATTCGGATCGATCACGAGCGCTTCGCCAGTCGCGGCGCAGCCAACGAGATAGCTCGCCTGGGCGAGCCCGGAATCGTACAGACGCTTCAGCAGCATGAGGAATCTCCGGTGATCATGGTTCCTGGTGAATCGGGCCCGGCCCCGGCGTTCGCGTCGGCCGACGATGGCAGGAATACCGATCGGTTCTGATAGATGATCAATGTGCCCAGCCCGAGCAGGAACAGCGCGAACGTCCGGCGCAGCGCACGCTGCGAGACGAATCGAACGAGATGGGTGCCGGCGAGAATGCCGGCGATGGCGAAGGCGGTGAACGTGATCAGGAACGTCCACTGAACGTCGTAATGGCCTGCGTATCCGAGGGTGCCGGAGGCGGCGTTCATCGCGATCACCACCAGGGACGTGCCCACCGCATGCTTCATCGGTACGCGGGCGAGCAGCACCAGTGCCGGAACGATGAGAAAGCCTCCGCCGATCCCGACGAGGCCGGTGAGGAGCCCGACCGCGAGCGCCGTCGCCGCAAGCAGCACGATCCGTCCCTTCGACCGCGGCACGGCGTCAGCCGCGGCATCGCTCGTGCTCGCAATCCCCCGCACCATGGAAATCGCCGCGCTGAACATGACGATGCCGAGAATCGTGAGCTGCACCGCCGCGCTCACGAGAGTGGAGAGCTGTGCGCCCGCGTACGACCCGATCATCGCGATCGCGCCGAACGCGATCGCCGTTCGCAGCTCGACGTTGCCGGATCGCCAGTGGCCGATCGCGCCAACGAGGCTCGTCGCGCCGACGATCGGGAGGCTCATCGCAATCGCCGGCTTTGCGGCGATGCCGAGCACATACACGAGCGCGGGGACCATGAGGATCGACCCGCCGGCCCCGAGCAGTCCAAGCGTCAGTCCGATCAGGACAGCGAGCGCGGCGCCGACGAGCGGCATCGATCAGGAAGTGGCGCAGGCGTTGCCGCCGGCGACCGTGGCAGTGCGGGAGCGACCGTGCCCCGTGGGTGGCGCACCGGTGGTGAGTGCGAAAACCATCGCGCCGACGTCGCAGGTGGCGGGTCGGTTGTACGCCAGCCTTCCGAGGAGCATTCCCATCGCGCAGATGTCGCTCACGCCGGCAAAGACCAATCCCGATCCGACCACGGCCGGAAGCAGTGCGAACAGCGGGTTCACGGTGAGCGCGAGCACCGCCCCGATGGCCACGAGCGCGCCGGCGATAATGCGAACCTGGCGCTCGAGGGATATCCGCGCGGCACCGCGAACGACGGGTTGGCCCGCCGCGAGCCATCCATTGATTCCGCCGTCCAGAACGTGGAGGTTTGGCATTCCGGCCTCGCGCAGCGCCGTCTCGGCCTTCCGTGCCCGCTGTCCCGATTGACAGACCAGCACGACCGGCTCGGCGACATTTGCGCGGATCTCGGCGCCGTGCTCGCCGAGGTTGTCGAGCGGCACGTTGTACGCACCGCGAATGTGGGCTGTCTCGTATTCACCCGGCGTGCGTACATCGATGAGGCGAATCTGCGGATGATCTCCGAGGAGCTGCGCGAGCTCGGCCGGAGCGGCTACGAGGGGGATCGTCGGAACTGTCATTCAGTCATTTCTGCCAGAGGGGGCGTACTGGGCCGGGGTCCCGGTCTGCTCTACTAATCAACCATGCAGGAATATAGTTCCCGGCGACGCGGTGGCAACCCCCGTGTCCCCGATTGTCGGATACGTGCTACGGGAGGAGGTGAGGCTGGTCGGCAACATCAGCCTGTTGCTGATAGCTCCAGCTTCTTGGTTCTGGCTGAGGACGTCGGGACGCCCACGATGTGAGGGAGAGGCTCGAGGCGTTTCGGGGGACGGGAGCTTTGTCGATGGTCTATCGTGAATCGAACAGTGCTTCCATATATGCGACGGTCCGAGCGCGAACCCGGCCGCTCCATGCTCGCTGAACACTGACACGGATTCCCTTTCCATGAGTCCCATCTCGGTGGCGATAACCTTCCTCCTCGCGGGCAGCGTGGTTGTCGGCGCGGGGATCATGCTCGCCCGCACCGGCGACGTCATCGCCGCTCGAACGAGCCTGGGTGGGTTGTGGGTGGGATCGGTCTTCCTTGCAGTCGCGACGTCCCTGCCGGAGCTGGTGACGGACATCGCCGCGGTTCGGCTGGGCGAGCCCGACCTCGCGGCGGGCGACCTCTTCGGCAGCAGCATGGCGAACATGCTGATTCTCGCCTTCGTCACCCTGCTGCCCGCGGGGCGGGACCTGTTCGCCAAGGCGGCACTCGACCACGCGTTGTATGCCGCTCTGGCGATCATCCTCACGTCCATCGCTGCAATCCTCATCGTGGCAGCGCCTTCGCGTACGGTGCTCGGCGTCGGTCCGGGATCCCTCCTGCTCCTCGCCGTCTACCTCGCCGGAACGCGAGCCATCTTCCGGCACACCGTCGTCGCCAGGACGGCAGGTCGAGTCGTCGAGATGAGTCTGCCGAGCGCCCAGCCCGTGGCCGAAGCTCCCGAGGAACAGCCGTCGCACGCTGCGGATGCCGAGCTGCGTCCGGCGCTTCGTCCGGCGATCCTCGGCTTTCTCGGAGCTGCCGTGCTCATCCTGGTGGCCGCCCCGCGCTTCGCGCATGCCGCCAACGACCTGGCGATCATCACCGGAATGGGAACCACCTTCGTCGGCACCTGGCTGGTCGGCGTCTCGACGTCGTTGCCGGAGCTCGTCGCCTCGATCGCCGCGGTGCGCCTCGGCGCACACGATCTCGCGGTAGGAAACCTGTTCGGGAGCAACGCCCTGAACATGAGCATCTTCGTAGTGCTGGATGCCGTGCACGGCGGACCGGTGCTCGCCGCCGTCGATCCTGCTCACACTGTTTCCGCGCTGGTGGCCATAGCGCTGATGAGTACGGGGCTGGCGGCGCTGGTTTATCGAGCCAAGAAGCGCTTCGCGGTGCTGGAGCCCAGCGGTGCAGCGATGCTCGTCACCTACAGCGCAGGGCTCGCGCTCGTGTACGCGATGACGAGATCCTGAGGGCCGCGGAGGTCGGGACGTTCTCGACGCCGGGGATCGGGCTGTCAGCCGGTCCGCGACGGCAGCCCGTAGCCAGCCGCTGAAGCTATCGGCATCAAGCTGATGTTGCCGAGCAGTTTTCAAGCAGCTGAACCTGCACCACGCGAGTCGCCCGCGTTCACATGCCCTCGGCCCGGTCCTTGATGCCCAGCATCATCCGCCGCTCCATGAAGAAGTGTCCCGGCTCGAGAAGGAGAACGTCCACCGGGGCAGAGAGAAAGCCGCCGTTGCCGGCGCGCGTGCGGATGATGAGCCGCGTGGTCGCGGAGTCGATGGGCTGGAGCGCGAAGGTCCCCCATCCAATGAGCGTCATGCTTCGCTCCGGCTCGACGTCCGCCACCCACCAGCCCGTCCTGTCGGCGAAGCGCCCGCCAAGCCAATCCGGTCGTGCGCTGCGGATGAAATCGCCTTCCCGGACATTCTGCCATTCGGGATGGATGCGATCCGTGTTGCGAATGCCCGCGCCGAGGAGGCGGTTCTCGATCGTGGAGTAGCTGTAGAATCCTCCACGGTCCTGGCCGATCTGCGCGAGCCACGGCCAGACCGCGGAGACGGGCGCATTGATCGTGACGGCGTGCGTCGCCGCGACGCGTGGCGCGAGTCCGTCGCCAGGGAGGACCATCCCTAGATCGCTGTCCGTGGCGCCCCATGTCAGATGCCACGGTCGAAGCACGACGAGCAGGGTCACGTAGATGAGAAACGACCACCCGATCGCGTTGCCGGCGGCGCGGCCGACGCGCCGCGCGCGTGTCGGAGAGCGGGTCGGAGCCGCCGATTCCTCGAGCAGCGTTCGATGCCACATCCAGCGCGCGCGCAGACTCTTCACCTCGGTGAACCCGAGGAGGATGAAGAGAGCGACGTCGATGACCGCACCGAGGATCGCGTACGGCCTCGCCGCGAGGGCGAGGAGCAGCACCGAAGCGACAGCAGCGATGAAGATCAGGCGACGGCTGTGGCGCTGTAGCCTGACGACACCGAGCAGCCCGAGGCCTCCCGCAACGAACCCGATCATCGACGTCGCCCACAGCGTACCGGCCATCCAGAGCATGATCGTCTCGAGGATCGTGCCGTCGAAGAGGCGCCACGAACGAGTCGGATCGCCGAGGACTGTTCCCGCGCGTGCGTGCGCGATTCCGTGAAGGATGAGAAAGAGTCCCGTCACGACGCGGCCGATCCGGATCGTTCGGACCTTGCGAGTCACCGACCGCGACGCGGATGCTGCGTCGCTACCAGACACTCCGCCGGAATCACTCGACAATGAGCACACCTCTGCAGCCCGAAGATGCGAGATCATGAAATCGCCGCGGAGCCTGGCGGTGCCCGTCCGGGTCCAGCCGTTCATCCAATCTGCGCGCGACATTGATGATGATCCCCCGAGCCCACTTGTCACGCCCGGGGGCGGGCGAGACGAGAAAGGCTGTCCACCAGGTGCCGGTCGAGCACATCCGACAGCTCGCGCCGCGGAGTCGCCAGCGAGCTCGTCGCGTAGCCCATCCTGAGGATGATCTGCGGAAAGCCCGAAACGCCGAGCGCGGAGCGGAACCGCGCGCGGAGCGCGGGGACCTGGAGCGGCTGGTTGAGAAAGGACGCAGAAACACCGTGCGCCGCAGCAACGAGCAGCACGAGCTGCAGTGCCTGTCCCGCCGCCATCCAGTCGCGCGGAGTGTCGCCAGTCGTTGAGAGCGCCACGAGAAGCGGGGCATCGAGCGCAAGGGAACGGTGGCGACGGGCTTCGCTGCGACCGAGTGGCAGCCACCTGATCACGGCGGGAGCGAACCGGGCCACGATATCGGACATCCCGAAGAGGTAGCCGGGCAGCCCATCCCGGGACGCGCCTGCGTTCGGGCGCATCCAGGACGCGATCTCCTCCCGGAACGCGGGGTTCCTCCACTGCTGCTGATCGCCTTCGGCGATGTAGTCGGCCACGATCGGACGGAGGACGGCGTCCGTCGTCTGGTCGAGATATGCGCCCTCGAGCTCCGCGGCCGAGCGCATCGCGGCGATCAATCGACGGCCCAGGGGAGCAGGAAGAAACGGAGTGCGATTCGTGTGACGCTCGTGGATCGCCGCGAACAGGAGATCATTCAACTGCGACCTCGAGCGACGCCCGCCGACTTCCACGCCTGCGAGCACGTCGGGTGTCGACGCGTGAGGGAGGATCTGCACCTTCGCCGCATATCCCCAGTGTCGGAGCGCGATCCTGATGTTCTGAAGGGCGGCGCCGCAGCTGATGATCATCTCGCGCGCGCCGGGATCGGCGTTCGGAAGAACCCGCGAGCGGTCGAGCACGATCTCGAGCCCATCCCACCCCAGGTTGAACGACCATGGCTGGGTGTTGTGGCTCGACGGCGCCAGAACGGCCAGCTCGACGGCCCTGGCCAGGAGCTCCGCCATGATCTCCCTGCGCGTTACCCCGGATTGTGCGCCCGCGCCGCGGAGAGGCTCACCGGCGGTGGGACGCTCGTCGTTCCGGGGAAGTGTCGTAGTGATCATCAGTCACCTCGAGTTGTTTGTGCCGACATCTGCGCATCCGTGGAGCCATTGCCCGGACGTGTCTCCCCGCTGCCCGAAACCACGACAGCGCATTGGGCCGAGCGGAGGATCCCGGCGGACACACTGCCGAGCTGAATCCGGTGGTGCATCGACTTTCCGTGTTTCCCGGCCACTATGAGATCGACGTCGTTGACGGAGGCGTACGCGAGGAGCTCCGACACGATGTCGCCCAGCTGAATGACGACGCGTTTGAAGACGATCCCCGGCGGTGGATCGAGCTCGTGCTCGACCGCTTCGAAGAACGACGCGAACCCGGCCGCGTACGTCGCATCCGGATCCGGCGGCGGTGCGGGAAATGGCTCGTTGGCCGTGTGTACGTAGACCAGGTGCATGACGCCCGGTGTTGCCATGACGCCGAGCGCCGCGCGCGCCGCACGAATGCTCGCGCGACTGAAGTCGAGTGCAAGCATCGCGTTCGCCGGCAGTGTGCGGGCGTGCGCCGGCACGACCATGACGGGCGTGGTGG
>JBGTMW010000211.1:0-4008 GCA_041743365.1 Gemmatimonadaceae bacterium | reverse complement strand
ACGCGTCTGCGCGCCGACGCCGGCACGCGGGTTGAAGTCGAGGAGTCCGCACGGCGGCGCGGGACCACCGTGTCCGTCGCGCGGCTCTTCTACAACGTACCGGCGCGACTCAAGTTCCTTCGCAGCCCGCGCAGCGAATGGCGTGCGATCTCCGACACACTCACCACCATAGCGCTCGCCCGCCGCGACCTGCGCGTGATAGCGACGCACGATGGCCGTCAGGTGCTGTCGCTCCCGCCATCGTCATCGCTGGCCGGCAGGATCGCGGCGATCTGGGGGGCGCGGTTTGCGGAGACTCTCGTGCCGGTGGATGACGTTCAGGGTCCGATCCAGACGTCGGGACTGGTGCAGCGGCCGGCTGACGTCGGAACCGCCGGCCGACGCGTGCATCTCTTCGTGAACGGGCGCGCGATACGGGACGCCGGCATCGTTCGCGCCGCCGAGAGCGCATATCGCACGACCATACCTGCGGGTCTCCGTCCCTCGCTCTTCCTGGACATCACCGTTCCCGTGGACACGGTCGACGTCAACGTGCATCCCACCAAGGCCGAGATCCGTTTCCGCGACCGGTGGACGGTCGAGCGCGCCGTGGAGACGGCGGTTCGTCGCGCGCTCGGAACTCTCGACAGCGCGGCGTCTCTCGGCGCGCGTGTTTGGCCGGGTGCGTTCGCGCCGCGAGAGACCGCGCCGGTGGATGTGGAGGTGCTGCATCCCGCAGCCCCGGCGTCCAGCCCGCTCTTCGACGCGGTAGCCGGGGATCCGGACGACGGGCCTGCGCGTCGCGAAGAGGTGTCGCAGCAGCCCGATGTCCCGCCGCTGCTCCAGCTGCGGCGTACTTACATGCTGTTCGAGCGCGACGATGGCGTCGTGCTGATCGACCAGCACTCCGCACACGAGCGGGTGCTCTTCGAGGGCTTCATGAAGTCGCTGGAAACGGGACAGTCGCCGGCCCAGAGACTGCTCTTTCCCCTGACGCTTCACCTCGGCCCTGCGGAGGGGGAGGCGTTCGACGCCAACCGCGAGCTCTTCGAGAAGCTGGGCTTCGAGATCGAGGGCTTTGGCGGTCACACGCTCATCCTCCGCGCCGTGCCCATGCCCCACCCCCGATTCGAGGCTGAGCGCTGCCTGCGCGAGACGATCGATGCGCTCACCGGCGACCGCGTGGCTGGATCGACGGCGCGGCACGAGCGTCTCGCGGCGACCGTTGCATGCAAGGCCGCGATCAAGGCGGGCGATTCACTGTCGCAGGGGGAGATGCGCAGCCTGTTCCTCTCTCTCGCGCGCACGACGCTGCCGGCGCACGACGTGCACGGTCGATCGACGATCGTGCACCTGTCGTGGGATGAGCTCGAGCGCCGTTTTGGACGGCGCTGAGCTCCGCATAATCTGCGGGCCGACGGCGGCCGGCAAGTCGACCGTCGCGATGGAGCTGGCCGAGCGTCATCGTGCCACCATCATCAGCGCCGACTCCAGGCAGATCTATCGCGGCTTCGACATCGGCACCGCCAAGCCGTCTCCAGATGATCGAAAACGGGTGCCTCACCGCGGCATCGACATCGCCGATCCCGACGAGCGATACTCCGCAGCTCGATGGGCCCAGGAGGCCTGCGGGTGGATCGACGGGGCCGATGCCGCGAGCAGCAACCCCCTCGTCGTCGGAGGCACCGGTCTCTACCTGCGCGCTCTCACCATGCCGCTGTTCGAGGAGCCCGCGCTCGACTCCACCCGTCGCGCGGAGCTGTCGGCACAGCTCGCGTCTCTTTCGGTCGATGAGCTTCGCGCGTGGTGCACGACTGTCGATCCTGCGCTGTCTCACTTGGGCCGAACCCAGCTCCTCCGCACGATCGAGATCGCCACGCTCACCGGGATAAGGTTGAGCGAGCTGCATCGGGTTTCGGCGCGCGCGGCCCTTCGCACCGCCCGCTATCTTGTCGTGGATCCGGGCCCGCTCCTTGGCGACAGGATCGCGGCGCGCGTCGATGAGATGCTGGCCGCCGGATGGGAGGAGGAGGTCCGTTCGCTTCATCTGCGGGTGCCCGACGCGGCGCCGGCGTGGAAGGCATCGGGCTACGGATTGGTTCGCGACCTCGTCGAGGGTCGGCTGGGACTGGCGGCCGCGAGAGAGCGCATCGTCATCGAGACACGACAGTACGCGAAGCGGCAACGCACCTGGTTCCGGCACCAGCTTCCAGCAGACCGCACGACCCGCGTGTCACCCGAGGATCCGCGGTTCACCGGCATCGCCGAACGGTGGTGGGAGGGGGAGGTCGTGAAGTGAGAATCGGAATAACCTGTTATCCGACGTACGGCGGCTCCGGCGCGGTGGCAACCGAGCTCGGGATCGCGCTTGCGGCGCGCGGCCACGAGGTCCACTTCATCACGTACCGGCAGCCGTTCAGGCTCCCCAGCTTCCAGCCACGCATCTTCTTTCACGAGGTGGACGTCGGGCGGTATCCCCTGTTCGAGTACCCTCCCTACGACCTCGCCCTGGCCGTGAGAATGCACGAGGTCGTGCGCGCCCACAGCCTGGACCTGCTCCACGTTCACTACGCCATTCCGCACGCAACCAGCGCATGGATCGCCCGCGAGATGCTCGAGGAGGCCGGCTCGAGCATCAAGATCATCACGACGCTCCACGGGACCGACATCACGATCGTCGGTCAGGATCCGTCGTTCCACGCGATAACGAAGTTCTCCATCGAGAAGTCGGACGAGCTGACGGCGGTGTCCCGGTACCTCCGCGACGAGACGAAGCGGGCATTCGGCTGCGGCGGGCGAGACGTGCGGGTGATCCACAACTTCATCGATCCGGCTGTGTATGATCGCGCACGCTATCCGAAGACGCTCCACGATCACCTCGGCGGAAACCGCCGCGTTCTCATGCACATCAGCAACTTCCGCCCGGTGAAGCGCGTGCGTGATGTGGTTCGCATCTTCGCTCGCGTCTGCGAGACAGTGCCCAGCGTCCTCGTGATGGTGGGCGATGGGCCGGATCGCTTCGAGGCCGAGGACGAAGCTCGCGCTCTCGGTGTGGATGACTCGGTTTCATTCCTTGGCCGGCTCGAGACGGTCGCTCCCCTGCTCGCGGGTGCGGATCTCTTCCTGCTGCCCAGCCAGAACGAGTCGTTCGGCCTCAGCGCGCTCGAGGCCCTCGCTTCCGGCGTCCCGGTCATCGCGGCGAACTCCGGGGGAATCAACGAGGTCGTGAAGTCCGGCGAGACCGGTGTGCTTTGTCCGGTGGGAGATGTGGACGCCATGGCCAGCGGCGCAACCGAGATACTGGCCGATCCGGCACGCTGGAAGGCCATGAGCGTCGCCGCTGCCACCGATGCGCGATCGCGCTTCGGCCTGAACGAAATCGTCGGCCAGTACGAGTCGCTCTATCGCGATGCGCTCCCTTAGCGCGCTCTGCGCGCTGGTCCGGTGCGAGAACGCGCTCCTGTCGGCCCTGGGTGTGCTGCTCGGGGCATGGTGGGCGCGGGGATCGGTACTCGCACCCGCCACGCTGGGCGCGGCAGCCGTCGCGATCGCATTGACGGCGGTGGCGAATGCGGAGAACGATTATCAGGATCGCGACCTCGATCGAGTCGCGCATCCGGAGCGTCCGCTGCCGAGCGGAACGCTGAAGCCCATCCACGCCCGGGTTACCGTCGGCGTCGCGGCGGCGCTCGCAATAGTGATCTCTGCGGCGCTCGGCACCGCGCTCGCGATCGTCACGGCCATGATCCTGGTGGTGATGCTGCTCTACAGCCGGCTCATCAAGCGCCATGGCTTTGCCGGCAATCTCACCGTCGCGCTGCTCGCGTCGCTTCCGTTCGCGTATGGCGCGTGGGCCGTCGGTCGATCTCTCGACGCACTGCCCCTCGTCGCCGTGGCGGTGCCGCTGCATCTCGCGCGCGAGATCGCGAAGGATCTCGAGGATGCCGAAGCAGATGCGCCGACCCGCCGCACGCTGCCGGTGGCCCACGGTCCGGGAACGACGCGCGCCGTGCTGCTCGGCGCCGTGTC
>JBGTMW010000210.1:0-6029 GCA_041743365.1 Gemmatimonadaceae bacterium | reverse complement strand
GTCCGAATGCTCACGGCGAGTGCGCCCTGGCGACGTGCTGCTCCCGTCTTTTGGTTTCGTCATGGAAACACCTCCCTCGGTTAAGGTAGAGTGAGGTGTCCATCAAATCGGGTCAACTCCAATATTGATGCTACTACCGCGAGAGCATTGCGACTGAGCGGCACCACAGAGCGCACCGATTTCCGGGCCGCTCACGCCGCCCAGCGCCCGCTCCTGCTACTCCGTCCGAAGCGCCACCAGCGGATCCACCCCCGCCGCTCGCCGCGCAGGAATCCACGCCGCGATCAGCGCGATCGCGATCAGCAGGCCGACCGCCGACACGAGAACCACCGGATCCGTCGGAGCAACGTCGTACAGCATCGCGACGAGCAGGCGCGACGCGAGCAGCGCCACCGCAAGCCCGATCGCGGCGCCAATTCCAACGAGCAGAAGTCCGCGACCGACGACGAGACGGACCACAGATCCCGGCTGGGCGCCGAGGGCGATGCGCACGCCGATCTCGCGCGCGCGGTCGCGCACCGTGTACGAGAGAACGGCGAACACCCCGATCGCCGTGAGCAGCAGCGCGCTTCCCGCGAACACCGTCAGGAGCACCATCTGGAATCGCTCCTCCCGGATCGACGCGCCGACGATCGATGAGAGCTCCTCGACGGCGGGCGTGGGAACGGCCGCGTCGATGGTGCGGACGATCCCCGCGATCTCGCGCTCGAGCAGCGAGGGCTGACTTGTGCGAACGACGAGGCCGGCCTGGTCGATCATTCCCGGCCACTGCGCCAGAGGCACGATCACCGTCCGTTTCGGCGCGCGGTCGAGCTGGATATCGCGCACGTCGCCAACGACGCCGATGATCTCCACGCCGCCTTCGAATCCTGGCGCGATCCAGCGCTCCTTGTACTTTCCGATCTCCACCCTCTGGCCGAGCGGATTCTCGTCCGGGAAAAAGCGCTGCACGAATGCCTCGTTCACGATCGCGACGCGCGGCGCTCCAACGCGGTCGCTTTCGGTGAATGCGCGCCCGCGAAGCAGCGGCACCTCCAGAGCATCGAGGTAGCCGGCGGTCGTCGCGCGCCACTCCACGTCGCCCTCCGCATTGTCCGGGCGACCCTCTATCGCGACGGGAATGTTCACTCCTCGCTCGAGGGGAAAGCTCGACGTGCCACCCACCGCCTCGACACCCGGCAGTCCGCGTATCCGCTCCAGCAACCCGCGCTCGAAGACGCCGCGTCTCTCCTCGCCGTAGTCGCGCGGCATGCGGCCGAAGCGCACGGCGACAGCCGACTCCGTCGAGAATCCGGGATCGACCCCGCGCAGCCTGGCGAAGCTGGCAATGAACAGTCCGGCTCCCGCCAGCAGGACGATCGCAAACGCCGTCTCGGCAATGACGAGCGTCTCGCGCAGACGTCCGCGATTCGCACCGCCGCGCATGCGATCCCGCAACGAAGCTGCGAGATCCAGCCGCGACGTCGGCAGCGCAGCGACGAGTCCGAAGACGATTCCCGTAACAGTGATCATCCCTGCAGTGAGGGCGACCACGCGAATGTCGAGGCCGATCTCGTCGCCACGCGGGAGAGACCTCGGCACGAGCGAAAGCAGCGCGCTCAGGCTCCAGCCGCCGACGACGGTACCGACCACGCCGGCGATGATCGAGAGAGCGATTCCTTCAATGAGGAGCTGCCGAAGGATGCGCCCACGTCCCGCGCCCAGCGCGGCGCGCACGACGATCTCCCGCTCGCGCGCAACCGCCCTGGCCAGCAGCAGGTTCGCGGCGTTGGCGCACGAGATGAGCAGGACGCACCCCACCGCGGCGAGGAGCACCCATAGGGTCCTGCCGAGCTCCCTGACGTACATCTGGCTGAAGCTGAGCAGCCGGATCCCTTCATTGGGATTACCGAAGAGCTCGGGGTGCTCGGTGCGCATCGTCCGGATCACGCCCTCGAGCTCGCGTTCGGCGGCGTCGCGCGACCACCCTGCCCCGAGACGCGTGAACGCCTCGTAGTTGTGTCCCTCGTCGCGAGGGTTCGGGACGAAGCGGAACGGCAGGAGAACGTCGGTGTTTTCGGGCGCGCCGGGAAAACGGAAGCTCTGCGGCATGATGCCGACCACCGTCGGTGTAGCGTCACCGAGCCGCAGCGTCGAGCCGACGGCGCTCGCATCGCCACCCAGCTCCCGTCGCCAGAAGGCGTCGCTGACGACCGCGACCGCGTCGCCCCCCGGCCGGCTCTCGTCGTCGGTGAACGCACGGCCACGCACGGGTGTGATGCCGACGACACGGAAGAAGTCTTCCGACACCCTGAGTCCCTGCGCGACGCGGAAGAGTGCGGGATCGCCGATCTCGCTCTCGAAGGTTCGGTAGGTCGCAACCCCTTCGACGGCCTGGCTGTGCCTGCGAACGTACTCGAGCTGGTAACCAGTGAGCGAATTGATCGGTGTTCCCGTGCCCCAATACCAGCCGAGGTAGACAATGCGATCCGGATCGGGGAACGGGAGCGGGCGGAGCAGCACTCCGTTCACGACGCTGAAGATCGCGGTGACCGCTCCCATCCCGAGAGCCAGCGTGAGGATGACGGCGCTCGCGAAGCCGGGACTCCTGCGAAGCGTGCGTCCCGCATAGCGAAGGTCCTGCGCCGCCTGATCGAGCCACAGTGTCGGCCGGGTCTCCCTCACCTCTTCCTTGTGCCGCTCTATTCCGCCGAAGTCGCGCAGCGCCAGGCGCCGAGCCTCGCGCGCGGTAAGCCCGCGCTCGATGTTGCGCTTCGTGGCCATGTCCACGTGGAAGCGGAGCTCCTCATCCATCTCGCGCTCCACATCCGGCCGGTGGCGCCATGCGCGCATCCGTGTCCACAGCTCGCCGATGGGAGTCATGCGCCTCCTTCCGGGCTGAGGACGAGGTTGACGCCGCGGGCGAGCCGCAGCCACCGCGCGCGCTCCTCGGCGAGTTGCTCGCGTCCGGCGGGGGTGAGGGCGTAATAGCGCGCACGACGGTTGTTCTCGGTCTGCTGCCAGTACGAGCGCAGCTTGCGCTGGTGCACGAGGCGGTACAGCGCCGGGTAGAGGGATCCCTGGTTGATGCTGAGCAGGTCGCTCGATCGGCGCTCGATCATCTCGGTGATCCCCCAGCCGTGCATCGGGCCCAGCTGGAGGGTGCGTAGAATGAGTAGCTCGAGCGTTCCCTTGATGACTTCCCCACCGCGCTCGTCGGCGTCGGGCGGCATGTCCTATCTCCTTTCGTTTAACATAAGGAGTATGTGATCGCTTCTTTCGTTTGGCAAGAGGAGGAGCCGGGTGCAGGTCCCAAGGCCACCGTGCGGGGGCCGTGACGTTCCGGCTCTCGCCTTCAGTCAGTCGCGGGTGCTTCGCGACCTTTTCCGGCCGCAGGTGTCTGCTGCTGCTGCTGCTGCTGCTGCTGCTGCTGCTGCTGCTGCTGCTGAAACGCGGCCGCCGTCTCCTCGGGGGATGAGCGCGTGAGAACGATTACCTCATCGCCGCGCTCCCACGATTGAGCAGAGTGCGCGACCTCTGCGCCGCCGTCCCGCCGTCGGCCGAGCGCCACGATCTGCGATGGGAGTGCAATGCTGCTGAGCGGACCCGCACGCCAGCCTTGCGGAAGCTCGTGAATCTCGATCCTGGCTGTTCCATGAGCCAGCGCGTGGTCGAGCTCACGAATGTTCACGGGCTGGGCGAACGCTGTGAACCCGCCGACGCGAGCGAGCAGCTGTTCGTTCGCGCCACGCGCAGGGCGGTCGAGTGCCGGATACGAGCGCGCGATCCCGAACTCGTCGCGGGCGAGCTGAGCGGCGAGGACGTTCACCTCGGAGTTTGCCGTCGTCGCGACGAGCGTCTCCGCATCGTCGCCGCCCACGCGCTCGAGAAGCGTCTCGTCGAGGGCGTTACCCTGGATTGCGTCGAAGCCGAGCTCCCGGGCCTCCTGCACCAGATGCGGATTGCTGTCCACGATGACGACCGGACGTCCGCCGTCGCGAAGCATGCCCGCGACGGCGCGACCGAGCGCGTTGGCGCCAACTACGATGGCGCGGCCCCCCGCCATGCTCTCGAGTCCGAGCAGGCGGCTCGCCAGCCCGGCGCTGAGGCCCTGTACCGTCACCGTGATGGCGATCGTGAGGAAGGTCAGCGCGAGCAGACGCTGTCCCTCCGCGAAGCCGGCGTCGACGAGAGTGAGCGCGAAGAGCGACGCGACCGACGCGGCCACTATCCCGCGCGGCCCGATCCACATGATGAAGATCTTCTCGCGCCACGGCAGGGGCGATCGTGCGAGCGAGAGCCCCACACTCAGCGGCCGCACCACCAACATCAGCACTGCGACCGCAAGCGGGCCGCGCCAGCCTTCCGCGCGCAGCACTTCGAGGGGAAGGTTCGCAGCGAGAAGTATGAAGAGAATGCTGATGCCGAGCACGGTCAGCTGTTCCTTGAACCGGCGCAGCCTCCGCTCCTCGGGAACCGCTCCCCGCTGCACCGCAAGTCCCATCACCACAGCGGCGAGAATGCCCGCCTCTCCTTCGATCATCTCCGCGGTCGCGAAGGTCGCCCACACTCCGGCGAGCGTGACGAGGCTGGCGAGCTCCGGCGGTACCCACCGCGATGCCTTCAGAAGACGCGACAGGGCCAGGCCACCCGCCCAGCCGACCACGCCTCCGATCAACAGGCGCCCGAAATAGCCCCACAGGCCTGAGACCACGCCGATCGGCCGCACGCCGGCAATCCCGAGCATGAAGTCGAGCACCGCGACGGCCAGGATCGCGCCGATCGGGTCTATGAGAATCGCCTCCCCTTCCAGCGTCGCCCGCAGCTTCCGCGGAATCCGCACATGCTTGAGCAGGGGTTGCACGACGGTCGGGCCGGTCACGGTGATCAGTGCACCGAAGACGATCGCGACGGGCCAGCTGAGACCGGCGACGTAATGTGCGACCAGTAGGGCACCGGCCCACGTGATGAGCACACCGGTCGTCACGAGACGGCGAACTTCGGCCGCGGACCGTCCGAGATCGGTCAGCCGCAGGTTGAGCGCGCCATCGAACAGGATGATCGCGACGGCGAGCTTGACGATGATCGCGAGTCCGCCGCCCAGCGCCGCCGGGTGCACCCAGCCGAGCACCGAGGGACCGACCGCCACGCCGATGAATAGCAGCAGGACAATCGGCGGGATCTGCCACCGGTGCGCGAGCAGTTGGGCCAGGAGTCCGAGCGCTGCCGCGAAGGCGACGGTGGTCAGCGCGATATCAGGCGTGTGAGGCATGGACCCAAGCTATCGAGGTGCCGGGCATTCAGCCTGCCGTTCGCGCACTAGGCGAACGGCCGCCACCGGCCGCGGCCGGCTCTGCGAGCGGGGCGGTTGCGGAAGTCGAGCCTCGCTGGCATGGTATCCGCCAGACGTCGCCAACCAGACCTGCGAGCGGCGGCGACCGAACGGCGCCGAGGCGACCCCGGCAGTCGACGCGTCATGGAAGTTCCGCCTATGGAATTTGCAAGGAGGGCCCGAATGGCTCGAGTACCTGTCATTGTCGCGGTCCTGGCGGCCGCGTGCGCTGCACCACCCGAAGCGACGGTGCAGTATCGCTCGCCGGCAGGGGTCGAGTATCGTGCCCAGCGTGACACGGGCACCATCGCGCGCGCCGAGAGTGCGTCGACTGCCGATCCACGCAACGTGCAGCGAATCATCGAGCTGGGCGTCGCTCAGTCCGGCGCGCGGCAGTTTCGCGAGGCCATCGAGACGTTCACGCGGGGTCTCGCGATTGCCCCGGACGAAGCGATGCTCTATCGCTGGCGTGGGCATCGTTACCTGTCGGTGCGGGAGCTCGACCGGGCGATGGACGATCTCACCCGCGGGTACGCGCTCGACAGCACCAACTATGGCATCCTCTACCACCTCGGCATCGCCCGTTACGCGCTGGGCGACTTCGACGGTGCGGCGGATGCGTTCGCGCGGGCGCAGCCACGTGCTCCGAATGCCGGGGAGCTCGCTGGGGCAACCGACTGGTTGTGGATGGCGCTGTCGCGCGCCGGCCGCACCGCCG
>JBGTMW010000209.1:0-26167 GCA_041743365.1 Gemmatimonadaceae bacterium | reverse complement strand
CGCGGCGGCGCGCGAGGGCGAAATCGCGGTGCGCGCCGCGCTGGGGGCGGGCAGGGGACGACTCGTGCGCCAGCTCCTGACCGAGAGCATCATCCTCGCCCTCGGCGGGGGGGTCCTCGGACTGGCGCTCGCGGTGTTGGGAACGAAGCTCCTGCTGTCGCTGCAGCCCAGCGGAATTCCACGCGTGGAGGTGGTGACGGTGGACGGTGCGGTAATCGCCTTCACGGCATTCATCGCGCTCGCTACGGGCATCGTGTTCGGGATGATACCAGCGGTTCAGGCGACACGCGGGGACCTCGTGAGCTCGCTCAAGGAAGGGGGAAGGGGTGCGCTCGCGGCGAGGCGGGCCGGGCGACTGCGGGAGGTCCTGGTCGTTGCGGAGATCGCGCTCGCAGTCATGCTTCTCGCCGGCGCCGGCCTGCTGATGCGGAGCTTCGCGCGGCTTCAGGCGGTGAACCCCGGGTTCCGTGCCGCCGAATCGCTCACCTTTCGCCTCGCACTCCCTTCGGCTGCCTATCGCACCGAGGCCGAGCGCGCGATCTTCCACGATCGCGTGATCGAACGAGTCGGCGCGCTGCCAGGTGTGCGCACCGTCGGGGGGATCAACGCACTCCCACTTGGTGGAGGCAGCTTCGGCTTCAGCTTCACCATCGAAGGCGATCCCCCGCCGCGTCCGGGAGAGGAGCCATCCATGCAGACCCGGGTGATCACGCCCGGCTTTTTCACCGCGATGGGAATCCCCCTGATGCGGGGACGCTCGTTCGCGGCTGCCGACAACGCCGACGCGCCGCAGGTAGTGATGCTGAGCGAAGCAGCCGTACGACGCTACTTCCCCAACGGGAACGCGATCGGGCGTCGAATCACCCTGGGCTGGGGTAGAGGTCCGGGCCGCCCGCGCAACGGGGGCGAAGTCGTCGGCATAGTCGGCGGCGTGAAGCACTTCGGGCTCGACGAGGAAGAGCAGCCCGAGATCTACATCCCGCATGCGCAGACGCCCGTATCGGGTATGACGTTCGTTGTCCATACGGCGTTGCCGCCCGCGTCGCTCGCCGATGCGGTGCGCCGCGAGGTGCGCGCGCTCGATCCATCGCTGCCCGTCACGGCGATCGAGCCGCTCGAGGCGATCGTCGCACGATCGATCTCGCAGCCGCGCTTCTACATGCTGGTACTCGGAATCTTCGCGACCGTCGCACTCGTGCTTGCATCTATCGGTATCTTCGGCGTGGTGTCGTATGCCGTGGCGCAGCGGACGCGGGAGATGGGGATTCGCATCGCTCTCGGCGCCAGTCGCGAGCGTGTCCTCGGCATGGTGCTAGGCAACGCCATGCGACTGGCGTTGATTGGCGTGGCCGTGGGCACACTCTCGGCAATTGCGCTCTCTAGCGTGCTTGCCTCGCTGCTCTTCGACCTCAGTCCGACAGATCCGGCGACATACGCAGCGGTGGGGATCGGACTCAGCCTCGTTGCACTGGTCGCGAGCTGCCTGCCGGCGTGGCGGGCAACGAGGGTGGACCCGGTGACCGCGCTCCGGGCGGACTGAGAGGGGCGACCAGGGCGAGCGGGGATCTGCCTCAGAGGGTGACGGCGCCGGGCTCTGGCTCCTTCACGGGAGCGGAGCGCTCCCGGAACGCCGTTCGCAGGAGGTTGAACGCGGTGTACAGCACCACGATCACCACGAGATAGCGCACCGCGGTGAGCGGCAGGGATTTCACGATGAGCGCCGCGATGAGCACTGCCGGAATGCCGCCGAGCAGCATGCCGAGCGAAAGCCCGGGATGATAGCTCCGCTCGCGGATGAATCGTGCGCTGGCGACGGGCATCAGGAAGGCACAGGATCCCATCATGATCGGGAAGGCCGCAATGGGATTCATTCCGAGAAGGCTCACGAGGATCATGCAGGGTGCGTACAGGCCGATGCCCAGGGTCATCAGCGCTCCGAGAGCGAAGTTGCCGGCCACCGCCATGATGAGACGCGGGCCGGTGAGTGCGAGAGCGGTTCCACCCGCCGGGTTCGCGCCGAGCTGGCTGATCAGCATGAGTGCAGCGGCGGCGAGCAGCGCTATCCCCATCCCGAGCTGCACCCGGCGCCGCGGCCATCGTGCCACGACCCCAGCTCCGAGCCACGCGCCGACGATCGCGGCAATGATCATGAGCACAAGGGTGCGACTGTCGACCGGGACGATCTTCGTGTAGATGAAAGCCTGCGCGATGGTCGGTATCGTGTGGCCGACGTTCAACGTGCCGGGAATCCACTCGTCGCGGATCATCTTCCAGTGGCGGAAGATGGTCGTGGTCGTCGCGAAGGACCCGATGCCGAGGGTGTCCCAGAAGTTGGCGAAGAATCCGGTGGCGACCCCGCCCACCGTGGGCGTCGCGGGCGCGTCCGCGGAGCCGGCGCGGTGGGCGCGCAGGAGCGCCGTGCCAAGGATGTAGAGGTATGTCGCCGTCAGGATTCCGAGGGCGATCAGCAGGACGTCCTTGGCGGTCCAGTCGAAAGGAAGCATGGATTTGGCGGGGACTCAGGCTGGTTGCACGCTGTCGGCGACGCCGCAGCGTGGAGTGAAGGGCGTGGCGACCGCGACAGTTTATACAATCGTGCCGTGCCCCACGCAACCTCACCCCAGCCTTCGCAGCACCCGGAGACGCCTGGCCGGAGCGCAACGACACAAGTCGCGCCTCAGCGAAGGTCGGCCTCGATCGACTCGAGGATGGCCAGGTCGCGCCGTGCAAGCGCGAAGGAGAACCGCGGCTGGACTCGCGTCCGCATGGCGGTGGTGAAATCCCGGAACATGGCACGGTAGCCGAGCATGTCGCGAAAGCCCGGGAAGATCAGGCGGCTCCTGCGCGCGCGCTGAACGACGAAAACGCCGTTCGACTCGAAGGTAGCGGAGCCCGCCGTCCCGAATACCCGGGAGAGCCGCACGCCCCTGAGTGATGATGGAATCTCCCATGACTGCGCGAGCGTCCCGACGACGCCCCCGGCATAGCGCACGACGACGAGGCTGCTGCGGTCCGGACCTCCGGCAGGGCCGGCGCGAAAGCCTTGCACCGACTCCACCGGCAGGCCAAGGTTGGCCATGAGGTTGACCCAGTGGACTCCCGCCTCGAACATCGCCCCGCCTCCCGACATCGACGGATCGTCACGCCAGTCCCCGGTCATCTGGCGTTTGAGGGCGTTCACGGTGATGAAGCGAATTTCGCCCAGGTCGCCCGATGCGATCACCTCGCGCAGCGTTTCGACGAGAGGCTTGTAGAAGTAGTTCTCCGCCACCATCACCAGCCGGTTGGACTCGGCGGCCGCCGCTCCCACGCGGTCGAAATCGGTGACGCGCATGAAGGGCGGCTTCTCGACGATCACGTCCTTGCCTGCCGCGATCGCTCGAAGGGCCAGGTCGAGGTGCGTAGCTGGGGGCGTCGCTACCAGAACCGCGTCGACGTCGCGCGATGCGAGAGCGTCATCGTAGGAACCGAACGAGCCCGCGCCCTTGAAGCGTGCCGAGTACTCCGCCGCTTTCGCGCCGTCGCGACTGGCGTAGTACGGCCTGATCTCGTCCCGGAATGCCCCGAGCGTGCGACTGTGGAGGCGCGTGGCCCAGCCGCATCCGAGGAAGGCGAGACCGAGGCTCGTCGCGCCGCTCGCGGCGTTCACTGGGCGCCGCTGGGGAGCGCTGGCGGTTCTGCGGCGAGAATTCCCGTCCCGACCACCGGGTCGCGCTCCCCCGTGAACGCGAGTATTCCGGTCGTTACGACGGCCAGCCAGATGCCGACGTACAGAGGCACGAAGCGGTACCGTCGGGTGAGCATCTCGGGGTGATCCACCGGCTTCCCTGCGAACTTCCCGCGCGGCTTGTTGGGGAAGAAGAAGGTCTTGTATGTCTCGATCGTCGCACGCTCGTAGCCGAGCGCGGCGAGCGCGATCATCAGGTAGCTGTCGGTGAGCAGCGAGAAGATCAGCGCATAGAACATCGTCATTGCCGGGCTGCGGAAGAACTTCAGGATCTCGAAGCCCTCGATGGGGGCATCCTTCCATGCGCCGCCGAACGCCGAGATCCACCCGCCAATGCTGCCTATCAACAGGACCATCACGATCCGCGGCACGCCGAGATTCGCTTCCTGGAGCGCCTTGATGCCGACGAGCGCCAGCACGACGATCACGACGTAGGCGAGTCCCAGGCTCAGGCGCTTGGGCCGGCTGTGCACGACCCTGCCACCGATGTGGAACTGCATCGGGATGAAGTACTTCGATTGATCCTCCTCCCGGAGGAAGGTCTTGTACACCTCGACGATCCCGCGCTCGGTGACGTAGCACAGCCCGAAGAAAATGACCATTGCCGCCGCGCCGGTCAGGTCGAAGCTGAAGGCAAGCTGGAGCGCGAGACCCACGATGAGGCCGACGATGATGCTGCGTGAGTAGCGCCGGAAGGTGAAGCCCTCGTGCGGCGCGTCCTTGTACATTCCCCAGGTGGCGGCGTGCGTACCCGCAAGCAGTCCGATGACTGCCGCGATGGCGAGCTCCATGCTGGATCCTCTAGGAAGAGACTGATCGGATATCGGCGGCGGGAACAGCCCGTTCGACGCGTTTCGCCCAGCGGGAAAGCCTGTCGTTCGTCGCGCTGATCTTCGCGAGGTGATGACCCACGCGCAGGGCATTCGCCGCGATTGTGAGACTCGGGTTCACTCCACCCGAGCGGGGCATGAAGCTGCCATCGACGACCCAGAGATTGTCGAGTCCGCGGAACCGGCAGTTCGCGTCCAGGGCAGACCGCGCCGGGTCCACTCCCATGCGGACCGTACCGACCGCGTGGGAAAAGGTGTCGATCGGGTGGAGCGGGACGAGGACAGCGCCAGCCTCGCGGAGGATATCGCGCGCCTTCCGGACGAGCGCGTTTCTGGCCGCGCGATCGCGGCGCGAATAGCGGTGCATGATCCGGAGCTGCGGAAGTCCGAAGCGATCGCGAACTCCCGGATCGACCGAGACGTGATTCTCGTGTCGCGGCTGATCCTCGGCGATGCAGAGAAGGCCCGTCATGAAGCTGACGCCGAAGCCCGCGATAGCGCCCGCGACACCTCCCAGGTGAGCGCGAACCACGCCTTCCGAAGGTGTGAGCTGCTGGATCCCTCCGAGCTTTCCCGCGGGACTGCGGATGCTGGGATGCCCGAAGTAGAAGTCGTGAATCGCGATCTGCTTGTCGAACACTCGCTCCGGGTTGGGCCGCCGACGAAAGATCCCGAACGCCACGGCGTTGTCGTGGCGCATGAGATAGCGACCGATCACTGCGCGCCCCGGGTTCATCGCCTCCACCCCCGAAGCGAGCAGGAGGTGCGGCGAGGCGAGTGCGCCCCCCGAAAGCACGAAGCGTCGGGCCGAATAACGAACGCGCCGTCCGGTGAGGCGATGCACGCACTCCACGGAGGTGATGGATCGGTTGCGCGCGACGAGTCGAACGACCACGGTGTTCACCACTAACCTGAGCCCGCAACGGACCAGGTCGGGAAGGACGCGCGTGGCCAGATCGTTCTTGGCGTCAACCGCGCACGCATAGCCGTCGCAGGTGCGACACGCGAGGCATCCTTCCCGGTCGTCGTCCGAATACGCGATGGCGAGCGGCAGCCGGAACGGATGCAGGCCGAGCCTTTCCGCCGCGCCCTCGATCCGCCGCGATATCGGCGCCAGCGGCGCCGGCCGCTGGACGTACGGCCCACTCCGAAAGCCCTCCGTTGGATCCTGGCCGGCTTCCCCTGCAACATGGAGCAGTCTCTCCGCTTTCGCGTACCAGGGCTCCATGGTTGCGTAGTCGATCGGCCACTCGGCATCAGAGTCCCCTACTATCTCGGACGCCGCATTGAAGTCGCCCTCGCGCATCCGAAGCGACGCGCCCCCGTAGAACACCGACTGGCCGCCTACGCAGGAGAAGGATCCTGCCCGCGTTCGTCCGTAATCGGTGCTGACGTCGAGCGGGGACTCGAGCGAATAGTGTGGCCCGCGAAGCCCCACACCCTCGGACTCCCAGTTGTGCGGGCCCCGGGGCACCCAGTCGCCGCGCTCCAGCATCATGACCCGCTGGCCGGCGTTCACGAGCTGATGCGCGACCATCGTCCCGCCAAAACCGCTGCCAATGACTATCGTGTCGAACGTTTCCGTTTCATCCGGGATCGCAGCCGCCAACGCTCGTGTCTCCACTCGGGTATTCTCAAAGATGGAGGGGCGTCCAGCCCGCGCCAAGCACGGGTGCCGCCCGGGCGCGCGAAGACCGTAGTACGGCTGCTCAGCTGTACCGGGCGATGTCGTTCACCGACGCCCTGGACCCGGGCCGGCCTTCCTCTGGCGCCGCCCGCGGCGACCCGGGCGAAGCAGTTGGGGTACTCGTGCCGGCCTCCGCCTGCATGAGAAGGCGCGCGCCGCGCTCATAGGTGAAATAGGCGTACGCCCATTCGACGAGGACGCTCGCGCGGTTGCGAAAGCCGGCGAGATAGAGGATGTGGATGAATATCCAGAGCAGCCACGCGAAGAATCCCGCGAAGGTGACGCCTCCGAAGTCCGCGACGGCACGGTGGCGGCCGATCGTGGCGAGGTTTCCCTTGTCGAGGTAGCGGAAGGAACGGCGCGGCTTCTTCGCCAGGTCTGCCAGAATGTTCTTCGCGGCGAGGGTTCCCATCTGCATCGCACCCTGGGCGACGCCGGGGACGGGCTTCCCATCCTGGGTGACAGTTGCGACATCTCCGACGGCGAAGATCTCGGGAAGCCCCGGCACCGAGAGATCGGAGTTCACCGGTACGCGGCCGGCTCCGTCGAGCGGTGTGCGCAGCCAACGCGCGAGCGGTGACGCGGCATTTCCCGCGGCCCACATCACCGTGTGTGCGGCAATCTCCGTCTCGCCGATCTTCACGCCGCCGTTGGTGACATCGGTGACCATCGCATTGGTGCGGACCTCCACTCCAAGTGCCTCGAGATCGACGCGCGTTCGCGCGGACAGGTTCTCGGGAAAGGAGGGGAGCAGGCGCGGGCCGCCCTCGAGGAGAATCACGCGTGTCCTGGCGGTGTCGATGTTGCGAAAGTCGGGGCGAAGCGCGTTGCGCGCAATGTCGGGAATCAATCCGGCGAGCTCGACTCCGGTCGGTCCGCCTCCGACCACGACAAAAGTCAGCCATGCCGTACGATCCTCCTCGGTGACGGCCCACTCTGCGCGCTCGAAGGCGAGCAGGAACCGGCGCCGCAACTCGACTGCATCGGCGAGACTCTTCAGCCCTGGTGCATTCGCCTCCCACTCCTCGTGGCCGAAGTACGCGTGTCGCGCGCCAGCAGCAAGCACGAGATAGTCGTACGGAATCTCCCAAGGTGCGGCATCGACCGTGACAATGCGCCGGGCGATGTCGATTTCCGTCGCCTCGGCGAGCAGCACCGAGGCGTTGCGCTGGTTGCGCAGCAGCCAGCGGATCGGGGCGGTGATGTCGGTCGGCGCGAGGGAGGCCGTCGCAACCTGATAAAGCAGCGGCTGGAAGAGGTGGTGATTGGTGCGATCGATGACCGTCACGTCGACCGGCGCGCTCCGCAGGGCGCGAGCGGCGTTTCGGCCGCCGAATCCTCCGCCGATGATGACTACCCGCGGCCGCGCGGGAAGGCCAGCCGCCGACATCACTGCCGGTGTCTGGCCAACCGGTACGAGTCAGCGTTCAAGGCGGAGTTCCGGGCGATTGGAGGGCGGTTTACGGTTTGTCTGAAGGTGCCCGAACCCTACCATCGGTGCAAGTCCGGAGCCCGGCAATTGCAAGGTTGCGTGACAGCACCGTGACCCGGGAGGTTGAGGGGCGTTATATCATTCAAGGCTCCCGGCGCCACGGAATACGCTCTCATCCTCCCAGGCTTCGTGCGAATCGACCCCTCGCTATTCATCAATCGCGAGCTGAGCTGGCTCGACTTCAACGCGCGCGTTCTACACGAATTGGCCGATCCGCGGAACCCCCTCCTCGAAAGGCTCAAGTTCGCGTCGATCTTCAGCACGAACCTCGACGAGTTCTTCATGGTTCGGGTGGCGGGGCTTCGGCGCCAGGTCGTCGCCACGGTCGTTCAGACCCCACCGGATGGTCTGACCGCACAGGAGCAGCTCGACGCGATATACGCCCGGGTGTCGGAGCTCGAGACCGAGCATCGACACTTGCTCCACGACGTGCTCCTGCCCGCACTCGCCGAGCGAGGGATTTGCCTCGTGGGTATCTCGGACCTCGATCCCACGGAATGGGCCGCGGTCGATGAGTTCTTCGCGACGCAGGTCTTTCCCGTGCTCACACCCCTCGCCGTCGATCCGGGTCATCCCTTTCCGTACATCTCCAACCTTTCGCTCTCCCTTGCAGTGGAGATCCGCGATCCCGTGACCGACGCGGTGCACTTCGCGCGAGTGAAGGTGCCGAAGAGCCTTCCGAGGTGGGTGCCAATAGCCCGCTCGAACCACTTCGTGCCTCTGGAGCAGGTCATCGGCGCGAATCTCGGGGTGCTTTTCCCCGGGCTCGAGGTAATCGGGTGGCACGGATTCAGGATCACCCGATACTCCGATCTCGACCTCGGCTCGCTCGAGGAACCGGATGATCTCCTCGCGATGATCGAGGAGCAGGTGTTCCGGCGGCGGTTCGCGGAGGTCGTGCGGCTGGAAGTTCAGGACGGCATACCCAGGCATGTCGTCGAGCTGATCCTCGAGTCGCTTCGCGAAGAGGAGCTCGAGGAGGACGAGACCGGCCCGGTCGCTCTCCTGACGGAGCGGGACATCCATCACGGTGGTCCGCTTCTCGACCTCGGCGACCTGATGACGATCGCGATGCTCGATGTCCCCGACCTTCGCGATCCGCCGCTCGTCCCGATCGTGCCGGAGGAGCTCCGCGACCAGGATCGGTCTATCTTCGACGTCATTCGCGAGCGCGATGTGCTGGTCCATCACCCTTTCGAGTCCTTCCCGGCGTCGGTGGAGCGTTTTCTTGAGACCGCCGCCACCGACGACTGCGTCCTCGCGATCAAGATGACGCTGTACAGGACCTCGGGCGACACGGCCATCGTTCGCGCTCTCACGCAGGCCGCGCAGCGGGGCAAGCAGGTGGCGGTGATGGTCGAGCTCCAGGCGCGCTTCGATGAAGCCAACAACATCAACTGGGCACGAACCCTCGAGAACTACGGCGTCCATGTCGCCTACGGCATGCAATCGCTGAAGACGCATACGAAAACCGCGCTGGTCGTCCGTCGAGAGGCGGATGGCATCAGGCGGTATGTGCACATCGGTACGGGCAACTACAACTCGAAGACCGCACGCGTGTACACCGACATTGGACTGCTCACCGCGAGCCCCGCGATCGGTGCCGATGTGAGCGACCTGTTCAACATGCTCACCGGGTTCTCCCGCCAGCGCCACTACCGGAAGCTGCTCGTGGCGCCGGCCAACATGCGCGACCGCTTTCTGGAGCTGATCGCCCGCGAAGCCGCCCACGCACAGGCGGGCAGGCCCGCCCGCATCATCGCGAAGATGAACTCGCTGGTGGATGCGGGTGCGATCAATGCCCTTTACGACGCTTCGAAAGCGGGAGTCGAGATCGACCTCATCATAAGGGGCATCTGCTGCCTGCGTCCCGGAATCCCGGGTATCAGCGAGCGGATACGCGTTACCAGCATCGTGGGACGGTTTCTCGAGCACTCACGACTGTGGAACTTCGGGAACGCCGGCGACGAGGAGTTCTACATAGGGTCGGCGGACTGGATGCCGCGCAACTTCGATCGAAGGGTCGAAGCGATCACGCCGGTCGAGGGCGCGGCGCTTCATGAGCGCCTTCGCGCACTGCTCGTCGTCTGTCTCGCCGACAACCGCCAGGCCTGGGAGCTGCACGCCGATGGCACCTGGCACCAGCGCGTCCCCGCCGGCTCCGAACGCGCGACCCACCGAATTCTCGTCACCGACCCATGGGGAACGGGCCGCGATCCGGCGGCGAGCGCCGGGCCCGCGGTGCTCCATCTTCAGCCCGCGCGCAGCGGCTGACGAGCCGAGTGAAGGTACGGGCTCAGTCGGAGCCCGGATCCGCCTCATCGGGGGATACGACGACCCCATCCGGGGCGACGATCTCGACGGGCACGCCTGCCACGCGCGCGAGGAGATCGCTTTTCCTGCTCGCACCCCACAGCTCGAGCCGAAGCGAGTGGTTCGGCGACTTCGGGACAGGCGTGAGGCGAAGCGCCCGCTCGAGCCAACGGACCTTGATCCTGTCGACCGTCGCGACGTGTCCACGATCGAAACCATCGGCGACGCGAAGGATCGCCGCGAGCCGCTCGATGCGCCCGCGGAGGTCGCGGTCCAGCGGCCCGAAGTTGCCATGCTTCTTCTTCGGACGGGGGCCGCGGTGGTACCGCCCGATGTTCGCGATGGCGACCTGTTCCTCGGGCGTCATCCCGAGAAAGTCGGCGTGGATTATCAGGTGGTAGGAATGCTTGTGGTGCTTCGAGTAGCTGATGTGGTATCCGACATCGTGAAGTAGCGCGGCGTCCGACAGGACCTGGCGGTCCCCAGGCTCGCAGCCGAGGCGCGGTCCGAGCGTGTCGAACAGCTGCAGTGCAAGCCGCTGCACCTGACGTGAGTGCAGCTCCTCGTAGTGGCAGCGCTCGGCGAACTCGCGCACCGAGCGCTCCCGCGCGACTCCGGGGTCCGCAATTGCCGGTGCGATGCGGGCCGTCTCGAGAAGCAGCCCCTCGCGGATCCCGTATGCCGACACCACCAGCTCACGCGCCTCGAACCGCGCCATCGTCTCCGCCGCGACCGCAAGCCCGGCGAGTATGATGTCGGCCCGCGCGGGATTCAGGCCGGGCACCGTCACTCGCTCCGCGGCCGTCATGTCCTGAAGCCACTCGAGGATGTGCTCCAGCTCCGCCCGGGCGATCGAGGTCGCGTGCACGGTGCGCGCAGTGCCGATTCCCTGACGGGCCAGGTGAATCCCGGCGAGGCTGGTGAAGGTGCCACCCGACCCGATGCACTGTGCACCCCTCCACTCCTTGTACGGGAGGCGCCCGCGCAGCTCTTCGCGGACCGCGCGCCGGAGGGCGGCGACGTGTTTCCGGGCAGGCTCAGCTCCGAGGTACAGCTCGGTCATGCGGATGGCACCTACCGGGAGTGATTCCAGGCTCTCCACGAGCCCATCGGCGCTCAGCGCGAGCTCGAGCGACCCGCCGCCAATGTCCATGACGACAGCTCGACCGGAGCCGAGCTCGAAATGCGCCAGTGCGCTGCGGAAGGTCAGTCGCGCCTCCTGCTGACCACTCAGGACGCGAATGCGCAGTCCGGTCGTCTCGCGTACCCGAGCCAGGAACGTCGCGCCGTTGGTCGCCTCGCGCAGCGCGCTCGTGGCGACTGCCTCGATACGCGATGCGCCGAGCTGACCGGCAAGGGTATGCATCCGCACTATGGCGTCGTGGGCCCGATCCATGGCCGCGGGATCGAGCTCGTGGTTGGCCGAGAGTCCCGCGCCGAGTCGCGGGGCGGCCTTCATCTCGTCCACGACCCGAATCGCACCGTCGGGGGTGACGTCCGCGACGATCTGCCGAACGGAGTTGGACCCGATGTCGATGGCCGCGACGCGCATGGCGCCATCCCTGGCCGCGGGAGCGTTCGTCCTGTGCCCCGGTCGGGAAGCCGCGGAGGTGGACATCAGGAAGAGGGCGAGAGGGGGACTACGATGCGGAGCTCAACAGTATAGCATGGTTCGACGCCGAAGGCCGGTTCAACGGCAAATCGGCCGCGGATTAACGCAGACTAACGCGGATAACTTCATGCGCGGTCGATGTTTGTCGCGCCGGGTGCGAGTCCGGGTCGTCCACAACGACACAAGGACACACATCGATCCATTGGCTCGGGGTCTGCGATCTCCTGTTGGCTATCTTGTTGTTGCTGTTGCTGCTGTTGTTTTTGCTGCTGTTGTTCTTGCTATTGTTGTTTTTTCTGTTGTTCTTTCTGTTGTTTTTTCCTGATGTTGTTGCTGTTGTCGTTGCTGTTGTCGTTGCTGTTGGTGTTCTTGCTGTCTTTCTTTCTGTTCTTGTCGCTGCTTCGCCTGTCGCGTTGAGCCCCCAGTCTTGTCCCTTCAGCGCACACGCCAGCGGCAGTTGCCGTTATCCGCGTTAGTCCGCGTTAATCCGCGGCCGCCTTTCCGGCCCTGAAGAAAGCAGGAACGCATGCTCTTCTCACTCCAGGCCACTGGATCCGTCCCGCTACTCCGCCGCCCGTCCTCCAGAACACGGCACCGGCCAACGTGTCAGCGGCCTCACCATCCCGGCTGGAGCTGGAAACCGAAGTGCGAGCCCTTCACCTGACGCTGGAAGGGATGGACGTAGAAGATTTCACCGACAATGTACCCGAACAGGTTGACGCGTGCGCTCACTCCCGTGCTCACCACTGGCACACGGTCGGCGGTTTCACGCTCGAAGCGGAGTTCGGGGAGCCCGCTCCGCCCCCAGGCTGCGCCGATGTCCACAAAGGGCGCAATCTCCGTCGGAAGGAACGGGAGGTTGATCAGTCCCAACTCCTGGGTTCCGAAGAGGGGTATGCGCAGCTCCAGGTTCACGAGCGCGATGCGGCTTCCGACCAGGCGGTTGAACTCCGGGCAGCCATCGGGTTCCCCGGGCTGGGCGGAGACGCACTCCTCGACGGAAAACGAGTTCGGATCGTAGCCACGAATGAACGCTGGCTGCCCGACGTACAGCGGTGACAGTCGCGGATCTTCCGATCCACCGCCGTATCGCCCGTAGTGCATCCCTCGCACCGCCAGCGTCACCGGCGACTTGAAGAAATACCTGCGGGTGTCGCCGAGTACGGAATAGAAGGAGATCCCGCCGAAGCTCGGCGCCACCTCGAAGCGGTAGCGGCCTCCCTGGATCGGCGAGGTGAAGCCCATGAAGGAATTGTCTCCCACCAGTGCCGCGGCAGTTGAAGCGTAGCTTATCCCCGGTGGCGACGTAGTGTCGCGCTGTTCCTGGTCGATCACCTGCCGGGTCGCATCGAGCACTTCCACGCGCTGAATGTCACGCGTGTAGTAGATCAGCGTTCCCCCCAGGCTGAGCTCGACGCGTCGGGTCGTCGAGAAGGGATACTGCAGCATCCCCGACAGTTGATCCAGGAAGGTTCGCTGCCGGATCTGTTCGTAGATCGTAGTCGTGAACGTCTCTTGGCCGATGTCGATCGATGAACCGCGGGCCTGCGTGAACCCGGTGAGATAGGGGAAGTGACCGCCCGATACCGCCCAGTTCCAGCGCCGCTTCGTGTTCAGGTAGAACGCCTGACCGCCGAAGTCCGCGAGCTCACCGTATCCCTGCAAGCCGACGCCAACGGTGCGGTTGCCGAGCATCTCGCCGAAGTACGCTGCGACTGATCCGCCGAGTGCGGTGCCGTAGCTGCTCGCGGCAACGCCGATCGTAGGCTGGCCGAGGTAGTCGAGCGCAAGTCGTGACCGGTACGGGCTCACCGGAAAGTTCCCATCCGGCGGCAGGCCGCTTCGGGGATCCTTCAGGTACGCGGTGATGAACACGTCCACCGGATCGAGCGGCGGGAGGGTCGCGAGCCGCGACATGACCATCTGCCGGTCGGCGGGAGTGCCGCGCGCGCGGTCGGGCGTGAGGGCGTAGATGTTGGTGCCTGCCCGCTCGAAAACGGAGAACATCACGCGCCCCGTCTGCTGCGATACCGTCAGCGCCGGACTCAGGTAGGTGATTCCGCTGACACCGGTAACGAGTCGCGTCACCCGGAAGACCTCGTTGCTTGTCAGGTCGAGCCGGAAGACGTCGGAGTATCCGTCGGGATCGGAGATGAAGTAGAGGTCGCGGCCATCGGGCGAGAATTGCGGGTTGATGTGCTTCGCACGTTCGAAGATCTGCAGCTCCCGGGCAGCGCCGCTCGCCACGTCGATCATCCCGATCTTCATCGGCGAGAAGACGAGCGCCTGGAGGTCGGTACCGGCTCCGCGATCGGTGGCGAACGCGATCATGCTGCCGTCCGGCGACCAGGTGGGGTGGAGGTCGGCGTACCTGTCGTTGGTCAGGCGGCGCACGTTCGAGGATGCCAGGTCGAGGATGTACAGGTCGCTCACGCCGCCCTGGATTCCGGAGAAGGCAAGGCTGCCGCCATCGGGCGACCACGAGACGTGCGAGACCGCCTCGACTCCGGCGGCGCGAATCCGGCGCTCGACGCGCCTGGTCTCGACGTCGAGGATGTTGATCTCGTTGTCCCCTTCGGCGAACACTATGAATGCGAACTTGCGCGCGTCGGGCGACCACGAGCCGGACGAGGATATGAAGCTGATCGCGTCGAAGTGCGGTGAGTTCACCGGGCTCGCGAGCTCGGTGATGATCTCTCCCGTCCGGGCATCGGCGACGAACAGATCGACCGAGAAGAGGCCGCGCCTCGAAAAGAAGGCGACCAGGCGGCCATCGGGACTCAACGTCGGCGACAGATTCATCGCGCCGTCCTCGTCCTGCGCGATGACGCGGTCACCGGCGAGCTGTGCCGGCGTCCGATCCTCGAGGTTGGGGAGGTAGGCCGCGCGAATCGCGGCGTGCCAGTCGCGCGAGAGGCTGTCGCTGCTGTAGCCGAGCACGCGGCGCATCGCGCCTTCGAGGCCGAACCGGAGCGACTCGCGGTAGAGCGTCGGGATGATTCGGTCCCCCCAGCGCCCACCGATGTAGGCCCACACAGCCTGCCCGTAGCGGTACGGGAAATAGCGCTGGTCACGCGTCAGCTGGGTGATGGTCGGAAGGTCGTCGCGAAACGCCGCGTCGCGAAGCCACATCGCGGTGTGCGCGTCCTCGCGGCCGATCGACAGGTACTCGGCCATCCCCTCGATCAACCAGAGCGGCAGCGTGCCGATCGACTGGAGTCCGCCCGGGCTCTGGCTCGCTATGTCGTACTGGAAGCCGTGCACGAGCTCGTGGCCGAGTACGTGGTCGTTGTCGGCGTATACTCCCGTGAGCGGCAGGACGATTCGAGTGCGGCCCGACTCGGTAACTCCGCCGGTGCCCTCGCTGATCGATCCGCCGATGACGTTGGTCTGCTGGAAGTCCGGGTGGTTCGCGTACAGGATGATCGGCTTCTTCGTGAATTCCTGCCGGAGGAGGGTCGACTGGCGGTAGTACCAGCGCTCGAGCATGCGCGTGGCGTCACGTGCCGGCTCTTCCTCCTGCGGGTAGAAGTGCAGGTCGAAATGGGGCGAGTTGAGCACGCGCCAGTCGAAGTTCTCGTACTGGACCTTGTTCCGGCCGAAGTACTGGGCGTGAAGAGCCGCCGGCGACGCCAGCGCGAGGAGGGCGAGGACCACCGGAATGCGCCGAGAAGACGCGCTAGATGTCAGTCGCATTGAAAGTCTGGACGAGGTGGATACTCGCGGGACGCGTCGATTACTCGGGGACGCGGACCTCCGCGCCCCCATGGGGTGTCTCAGCGATGCGTCCAACGAGCAGGATTGGGGCCGCCGCGTCGCCAAACGCGAAGGGACCGGTCGCGTCATGCTCTTGCCACGGTTAGCGTTAAGAGCCGCAGCCCTGCCAACCCCGAGCGAACGTCTAATGCCATCGAGCCGTTCCAGCCGTCGAGTGCTTTTCGCCACGATCCCCCTGCTCGTCTCGCTCGCCTGCGCGACGTCACCGAGCGCGACGCCGCTTTCTTCCGCCGGGTCGATCGATGGATCGGCCCGTACCACCGTCGTCGGCCCGGAGAGGGGGTCGCTGGTGATCGCCGGTGGGGGCGCACTCGGACCCGAGATCATCGAGCGGTTCATCTCTCTCGCAGGTGGGCCCGACGCGCGGATCGTGGTGATTCCCACGGCGGGAGGGGCAGACAGCTACGCGCCGGACTGGAACGGCCTCGCCCTGCTGCGAAATGCGGGAGCCACCCGATTGACCGTGCTGCACACCAACAGCCGGCGGGAAGCCGATGCGTAGCAGTTCGTGAAGGCCATTCGCGAAGCGCGGGGGGTCTGGTTCCCGGGGGGGCGCCAGTGGCGCCTCGTGGACTCCTACCTCGGAACGCGGACCGAGCGGGAGCTCCATGCGCTGCTCGATCGCGGCGGCGTCGTCGGGGGGACATCGGCGGGGGCCTCGATCATGGCTTCGTATCTCGTACGCGGGGCGCGCGAAGGGAACCAGGTCATGATGGCTCGAGGCTACGAGAAGGGGTTCTCCTTCATGCGGGGCACCGCGATAGATCAGCACGTAGTCCCGCGCAACCGCCTGGGCGACCTGCCGACCGTCCTGCGCGTGCACCCGACGCTCCTCGGGATCGGGCTCGATGAGGGGACGGCGATCGTCGTTCAGGGGGATCGGTTCGAGGTAGTCGGGAAGAGCAGGGTGTTCGTCTACGGAGGGCGCGACCCGGTGAGCGCGCCGTACCTCGAGCTTCAGCCCGGCGACCGCTACGACATGGGCGCGCGACTGCGGGTCGGCCGGCAGATTGCCCGCATAGACCGCGAGCGACTGCTGGGGCACGTCCGCACGCTCGCTGCGGACTCCTTCGCCGGGCGCAAGGTGGCTACGCGGGGGGGTGAGATGGCCCGCCGATACGTCAGCGACGCGCTGCGCGAGGCCGGACTGTCGCCGGTGGGCGGATCCTTCGACCACTCATTCAGGTTCGGGCCCGACAGTGCCCCGATCGCGGGCGTCAATGTCGTCGGCCATGTGCGCGGTGCGCGCTATCCGAGCCGCTACATCGTGGTGTCGGCGCACTTCGACCACGTCGGGATCGGGCGGCCCGTGAACGGAGACTCGATCTACAACGGCGCGGACGACAACGCATCGGGAACCAGCGCACTGATCGAGATCGCCCGGCACCTCGCCGCGAATCCACCGCAGAACTCCGTGATCTTCGTGGGGTTCGATGCCGAGGAGTCGGGACTGCGCGGGGCACGCGCCTTCGTCGAGAATCCGCCCGTACCGCGCGACTCGATCATCATGAACATCAACATGGACATGGTGAGCCGGAGCGAGAAGAACGAGCTGTACGCGGTGGGCTCGCACGCCTATCCGGTGCTTCGCCCGTACATCGAGCAGGCGATGGCATCATCCACGGTGAAGCTGCTCACCGGTCACGAAGGCCCTGGCGTCGCGCGCACCGACGACTGGACGAACCAGTCCGATCAGGGAGCCTTCAACGCGCGGGGAATTCCCTTCATCTATTTCGGGGTCGAGGATCATCCCGGTTATCACAGGCCGAGCGACGAGTTCGCGTTCATCACTCCGACGTTCTACGTGGGCGCCGTGGAAACCGTGCTCGATGCGCTCCTGGCTCTCGATCGTGACCTTGCCCCTGTCGCGGCGGTGCGGAGGTAGCGGTACTATTCTCCCGCCCTGGCGGACCGCTTTCCTGAAGGCCATCGATCGAAGGACCGCCGGCCCAGTTTCCCCGCTCCCTACATCATGTCAATATCTCTCCGTCTCGCTCTCGCCTTCACGGTCGCCCTGATCGCGCCGCCACTCGCGGCGCAGCATTCGCTCCGCACCGGCGGCCAGTACGATCCAGCCATACCGACGCCACAATCCGTGCTCGGCTACGAAGTCGGCGATCGGTTCACGGCGCACCACATGCTCATGCGCTACATCGACCGCCTTGCCGCCGCCAGCAGGCGGGTGCACGTGGACACCGTCGCGCGGTCGTTCGAAGGGCGGGAGGTGATGATGGTCGTCATCACGAGCGAGGCCAACCAGCAGCGGCGCGAGCAGATTCGCGCCGATGCCGTCGCGCTCTCCGATCCTGTGGGTGCGGCCGCCTCGCAGGCGAGCGCGATCGCGGGACGACTGCCGGTGGTCGTGTGGCTGGGACACACCGTTCACGGGAACGAGGCATCGGGCGCGGAGTCCGCGATAGCCCTCATGTACCAGCTAGCCGCGGGCACCGACGCCGAGACGCGCATGATCCTCGACAGCGCGATCGTGCTGATCGACCCGCTCCAGAATCCGGATGGCCACGAGCGGCACGTGCACGATGTCCAGCGGGCGACGGGAGCATTCGGGGTCCAGCCCACTCCCGGTGGGCTGGTGCACTCCGGCAGCTGGCCGGGCCCGCGCACGAGCCACTACTACTTCGACCTGAACCGCGACTGGTTCACCCTGTCGCACCCTGAAACCCGCGGGCGCATAGAGTCGATGCTCCGATGGCGCCCGCACGTAGCCGTGGACCTGCACGAGATGGGCTCGAGCTCATCGTACTTCTTCCCGCCGCCCATGGCGCCGGTGAACAAGAACATGCATTCCACGATCACGAAGTGGTGGGAGATCTTCGGCGAGGCGAACGCCGCTGCCTTCGACGCCAACGGATGGTCGTACTTCCGGCGCGAAGGCTACGACGCGTTCTACGCGGGCTTCGGTGATTCGTGGCCGTCGTTCAACGGCGCCATCGGGATGACGTACGAACAGGCCTCGAGTGCCGGGGGTGCGATCCGCCGCTCCGACGGATCGATCCTGACCCTGCGTCAGGCCGCGACGCACCATTACGCGGCGTCGTGGGCGACGCTCATGACCTCGGCACGGCGCGCGCGCGAGCGGGTACGTGACTATCTCGCGTTCCGTCAGTCGGCAATAACGGATGGGCAGCGCGGCCCCATGCGCTCGATCGTCATCGAATCGGATGGTCAGGGACGCGCCGACTCGCTGGCCAGCCTGCTCCAACGGAACGGCATCACGGTTCAGCGCCTCCGCAGCGCGGTCGACGCACGCGATGCCGCGGAATACGGGATGCCGGCGCGCCCCGCGCGGTTCGCGCAGGGATCCTACGTGGTCGACCTGGCCCAGCCACAGGGGAGGCTGGCGAAGGCACTCCTCGAGCCCGACGCGACGCTCGATTCGACCTTCATCGCCGAGGAGCTTGAGAGCCGCCGCACGGACCAGGGAGATCGCTTCTACGACCTTACCGGCTGGTCGATGCCTCTCGCGTATCGCGTCCGGGCATCGTGGACCGGTACGCCGCTCGGCGGGCTGGAGCCGGTGAGCTTCACGGGCACCGCGGCGCCGACGATTCCCAACGCGGGCTACGGCTACGCGTTCGAGCCCGGGAGCGAAGCCTCGATCGCAATGCTCTCGCGGCTGCTCGCGGACAGCGTTCGCACATGGTTCGCTCCACGCAGCTTTCGGTCGGGCAACGCCACCTTCACGGGCGGTGCATTCATCGTCCGCGTCGCCGCGAACGGTCAGGGGGTGCACGATCAGGTGCGGCGGGCTGCGGCCAGTACCGGTGCGCGCGTGATACCGCTCTCTTCGGCATCGGTGTCCGAGGGCGCCGACCTGGGGAGCAACAGCGTATTCCCGATCCGAGTTCCCCGCGTTGCGCTCCTCGGCGGTGACCCGATCTCGGGCCAGTCGTTCGGTTACATCTGGTACGCCATGGATCATCGCCTTCAGCTTCCGGCGGCGACGATTCCGGTGTCCGGCGTGACGGGCGCCGCGCTCGACAATTTCAATGTGCTCATCGTTCCCTCGGTCTCTGCGGGCGCGCTGAACACGGCCCTCGGTGAAGGCGGGAGATCGCGACTCGCGGCATGGGTGCGCGGCGGCGGAGTCGTCATAGCCGTGGACAACGCCATGTCCTGGCTGGCGACCGAGACAACCGGGCTCGCACGAATCCGTGCGCGCCGCGACACGACCGCGCGCGGCGACAGTGCGATGGGAGCACCTCTGCCAACGAACGTTCCCGGCGCGATCGTCCGTGTCGTCGGCGACACGCTGTCACCCCTGATGGCGGGAGTTCGCGAGAGGGTCTTTCCCGCGCTGCTCTTCTCCGACCGGATCTATGCGGTGCCACGCGACTTCCGCGCGGGCGAGGCGGTGATCCGCTACGAGTCGGCCGAGCGGCTGAGGCTTTCGGGTTACCTCTGGCCGGAGGTGCCCGCGCGGATCGCCGGCACGCCGTACGTCTGGACGGAGAGCGTCGGACGCGGGCGGATCATCGGCTTCGCGGGAGATCCAACCTTCCGCGACATGTTCCGCGGACTTCTCCCGATCTTCGCCAACGCCGTCCTCCTTGGCGGGAGCTACTGAGGTGAATGGCCGCGCGCGCGCCGCATGCTGTCTCGCGCTTGCGGGGCTCGCCGCCTGCCCGGGGGGCGAGACATCCCGCGAGGGAGCGGGCTCCGTAGCGAACGGCGGTGCTCCGGTGGCGGGGTATTCGGTGGTGAGGTCGTGGCCGCACGATCCCGGAGCGTTCACCCAGGGGCTCGAGCTCCACGAGGGCAGGCTCTACGAAGGCACCGGAGGCGAGGGAAGCTCGAGCCTTCGCGAAGTGAACCTCGAGACCGGCGCCATCGTCCGCCAGGTGACGCTTCAGGAGAATCTCTTCGGGGAAGGGATCACGATTCTCGGCGACAAGGTGTACCAGCTCACCTGGAAGTCGCGGCGCGGGTTCGTCTATGACCTGGCCACCTTTCGACGTACCGCGGAGTTCACCTACGACGGAGAGGGCTGGGGACTCACGAACGACGGCAAATCCCTGATAATGAGCGACGGCGGCGCGACCCTGCGCTTCGTGGACCCGGTGACGTTTTCAGTGACCCGAACCGTCACGGTCAAGGAGGGGAACCGGGATGTCTCGAGCCTCAACGAGCTCGAGTGGATCGATGGCGAGATCTACGCCAACGTCTGGATGACTGATTCGATCGTGCGAATCAATCCGCAGTCGGGCACCGTCACGGGCTGGATCAACCTGAACGGCATATTCAGCGCCTCCGACCGGCGTCGCTACCTCCAGCCCGACCAGGACGTCGATGTCCTGAACGGAATAGCTTTCAACGATTCCACCAGGCGGTTGTTCGTCACCGGGAAGTGGTGGCCGCGCCTCTACGAGATAGCGGTCGACAGCGCGCGCTAGTGACCTGATTGCGAGATCCGGGAAAGCAGTCAGCGACATAGCCACGGGCGACGGCAACTGCAACAACGATGGAAGAACGATTGAACGGATTTCAACGGATCATGCGGATCTGGTCCGACCTGAGTCCACCATCATCGCTCCAGTCGGCATCGCGCTGTTGTTTTCCCGTCGGGCGGGTTTCATCCGCCTGATCCGGTTCATCCGCTGAATCGTTCTTCCATCGTTGTTGATCCTGGTGTTGATCCTGGTGTTCGCGTGCGGCATCGGAGGATCCGAACCGGACGATCCGGAACGGCCGTCACAATGTCGCTGCCAGCGCGCTAGCCTGTGGCGCCGGATCGACTCGGCCTCGTCATGCGCAACGGCGCGCGACCGGTCGCGAGTCGCTGACGTGATCCTCAGCGATCTGCCGCCGGTGCGGCGAGCTCCTGCCTTCGCCGGAGGCTGAGGAGAACGGTCCCTCCGATGATCACTATCGCGCCCGCGACGCTCCACGCGTCCGGGCGCTCTCCGAGGACCACGATCCCGAGGATGGCCGCGAACACGATCTGAAGGTACCCCACGGCGGTCGCGCGCCCCGCCGGCTCGAGCTGGAGGCCGCGCGTCATGTATACCTGCGCGATCTGCGTCGTGGTCCCGATGCCGATGAGGATCCCCCACTCCAGCGGAGTTGGCCACAGCCAGCCGAGAAGGGCAAACGGCACGACCAGCGGCACCGTGACGAAGGCGAAGTAGAACACCACCACCAGTGGGTGATCGGTTGTGCGGAGCATGCGCACGGTGACGTACGCGGTTGCGCTGAACAACGCACCGGCGACCGCGATCGTGACGTGCTGTGGGTCGATCGGCGCGCTCCCCGCGAACAGGAATGAGGGTCGCGCGATCAGCACCACGCCGACCATGCCGGCCGCGACGCCGGCAAGCTCGCGGCGACCGAAACGCTCACCGAGCAGCACGGCAGCGATGATCGCGGCGAACACCGGATTCGTGTACTGGATGACGGTCGCTTCGGCGAGCGGCAGGTGCACGATGGAGAAGTAGAAGCAGCTGAGCGCGAGGCATCCGAGGACGCCGCGGAGGATCAGCAGTCCCTTCCGGTTTCCCCACGGATCGAGGCGCGCCCGGCGCACGAGCGCCCAGCTGAGTGCGAGCGTCACCACGGCACGCACAAGGACGATCTCCATGCTCGGCAATCGCTGCCCGGCCATCTTGACGAGCAGGCTCATGACGCTGAACCAGAAAGTGCCGTACGCCATGTAGCGGAGTCCCGCGGGGACCGAGAGAGTCACGCCTTCAAGCTAGCGCACGACCTCCAGCAGTCGGGATGTGCTCACGGCCAAATCGCTTCCACGGCCGACATCTATCCGCAGTCGATACTCGCCGGGATCCAGCCCCGACAGGTCGACGACGACAGCGCGCGGCGAAATCGAGTCCGCCGTGCGGGCGGACTCCCGCCACCCCAGCCGCACCCCTCCGTCCCCGCCCAGCAGCCCGACCCGCTCGCCGAGTCTCCCGAGCCAACCGCGCCTCGTCCGCTCGATCTCGACCCTGAGGATGAGCTCACTGTCGTCCGGACGCAGGCCGTAGACTTCCCAGTAGAGACCAAGCTTCTCGCCGCGCCGCACCACTGGAGCTGCCATCGCTCGCTGGAGAAACCCGTCGAGACTCGTGGGTAGCCCGTCGCCCGGCACGAACAGCCCGAGCTCCGACATGCGGACGCGTCGGTGGAGCGAGTCGGTGAAGCCGAGTCCCAGCCGCGATCGATGCACGCGATTGCCGGCGAGAATCTCTACGGACGCGAGCAGCGGCCGATCGGGCGCGGTGACGAAGAGCGTTCCTGATGTCGGAGTGTCCTGTCGAACGCTCCCGGAGGTTACCCCCGCGTCGGGACCATCGGAAACCAGCAACGCTCCAGTGAGGGATGCGCCGGCCATCAGCGTGTCCCCGCCGACATCGTACGCTGCGACGACCAGCACCGAGTCGCCCCTCCGAAAGAGTGTCGTGAGCTGACGAAGCGTCGCGAACGTCGCATAGGCTGGCGCGTACCGCTCGCGGGGACGCTCGGGGCGGATCGTCCAGCGATCGCGGGTAAGCGCGAGGAGCGAGTCGCGCGAATCGCCATCGGGAAGAAAGTGGTAGCCGGGCGAAGGATCATGCGCAGTGATCGACGGAGGCTCCATGCTACCGGGGCTCGGCGCGCCCTGCACAAAATGCGAAGGCCAGCCGTAGCGAAGCAGCAGCTCGCCGAGGTCGTCGCCCCACGAAAGCCCGTACCCCGAGGCCGCGCGGTGCTGCATTCGCTCGATCGTCACCCGCGCGTAGTGTTCCGTGCGACGATCGTTTCCGGCGCGGTGGTGCAGCGGATCGGCGAGCCACCAGAGTGGCTCGTTGAGCGACTCGCGCTCCGCGCAGGGCATGTTGGCGTACCGGGCGCGAAGCGGATTGTCCAGGAGCACGGTGAGGTCCGTCCACTCACATCGCTCCGCCTTGGGCATGGCGGCCAGCGCAGCGCTGAACGCGATGTCCGCCGCGTCGTGTCGCCAGCGGGCGTGATGCACCAGCCCGAGCAGCGCGCTGCACCACCACGCGGTCGCGTGACAATCATCCGCGCGCATTCGCGCGTCATCGAAACGCCCGGCCTCCAGCAGATAGCGAACGTGCTGGCCCGCGATCCAGTCATCGCCCGCAAGGGCCTGGCTCGCGGAATCGAGGTATGCGATCAGGAGGTTGCGTGCCCCGGTGACCCTGCCGGACTCCTCCGGCGGCGGCGAAGGAAGGTCGTCCTCGCTCGTGCCTTCCTCGTCCCAGTAGCAGAAGCGTCCCACCCTTTCGCCGCAGGTCGAGGATCGGGAGCCGAAGCCGCGCGGCAGGTTGCGCCGGCGCACGCGCTCGAAGGTTGCCTGGGCCGTTCTCGCGCTGCGGAGTACCGTCGCCGAGTCGGCGCGTGATCCAGCCGATGGCTTCGGCGTTCGTGTTTCGTCGTCCGGACCGGCCTGGGCCCGGGCTTCAGGAAGTCCGGCCGCGGCTGTGCAGGCGACGAAGGCGAGGGCGAGTGAGGCGCGACAATACCCCATGCCTATCAATCGCCCGGGAGGCTCGCAGAGGCAAGGGGCGCGGGGTCAGTCCGCGGGGGGAGCGGAGGTCGTCAGCGTCCGTCGCGTCCAGCCGAGGAATCGACCAGGGCCGGCTGGCGCTCGCGCTCCGCGAGAAGCCTCGTTGCGAATCGCTGTGCCTCGGAGATCCGTTCCACCTCGATCGCGACCGAATCGAGCGTCTGCTCCATTCTGAGGAGCCGATCCGCGAGATTCGCCGTATCAGCCGGCTTGTGCCTGCCGCGGCGCGTCCAGAGAACCATCAGCGTCACGGCGGTGAACGCTGAAATGACCATCGAGAAGATCGCTACGATCGCTGCGTTGTCTGACATTGCGCGTGGGTTTCGGGCGGGGGTCGGCTTCTGGCGCGCGCCCAAGATCCGGCGGATCACGGAAGGCCAAAAGGGGCATCGTCCTCTACGCCGACAGAAACCGCGGGGTTTCGCCTTCGGACCCATCCCTCGCGGGACCATGGCGCCCTTTCGATGGCTCGCCCGTCCCATGGCCTGCGTCCGGTTACGGGGATCGCAACCGGGTAGCTAGCTTTCGTCGGCAAGGCAGGTCGCATCGAGTCCCGCGCTACTTTTCGTCCGGCGGTATGGCAACAATCCTGTGTGTGGACGACGATCCGTCCGTCTGCTCCGCGCTCGAGGGAACGCTCCGGCGCGCGGGGCATTCGCCGATCGTGGCGTCCGGAGTTCACGAAGCACTGCGCGAGGTGGCCAGGGGCGGCGTCGACCTGATCATCTCCGACTACCAGATGCCCGGCCTCAGCGGGATAGAGTTCCTCACCCTCCTGGCAGGTGAGGGGCATGACGTTCCAGTCATCATGCTCACCGGATACGCCAGCATCGATCACGCGGTCGCCGCCGTCAAGGCCGGTGCGATCGAGTATCTCCAGAAGCCGTTCGAGCGGGAGCAGCTCGAGCTGGCGGTCGCCCAGGCTCTCGCGCATGCGCGGCTCCGCAGCGAGAACGAAGCGCTTCGTCGCGAAGTCACCGAGTTCCGCCAGGAGCGCGAGATAATCGGCGAGAGTCCCGGCATCCGGAAGGTCATGGAGACGATCGCGATGGCGGCGCGCACGCGCGCGACGGTGCTGATTCAGGGCGAATCCGGCACGGGGAAGGAGCTGTTCGCGCGTTTCCTTCACGAGAGCAGTGATCGCGCGAAAGGCGCTTTCATGAAACTCAACTGCGCCGCGCTGCCAGAGGGACTGATCGAGAGCGCGATGTTCGGGCATGAGCGCGGAGCGTTCAGCGGCGCGGTACGGCGCGTCGAGGGCGCCGTCGAGCGCGCGCACGGGGGCACGCTGCTGCTCGCCGCGATCTCGGAGATGCGACTCGACCTCCAGGGAAAACTGCTTCGGGTGCTCGAGCAGCAGGAGTTCGATCGCGTCGGCGGGTCGGCCCCGGTGAAGGTCGACGTGCGCATCATCGCGACCAGCAGCCGCGACCTCGCGACCGATGTGGAAGAGGGGCGTTTCAGGCGTGACGTGTTCTATCGGCTGGGAGCCGTCTCCATCCGGATTCCACCGCTCCGGGAGCGGCGGGCGGACATTCCGATTCTCGCGGCGCGATTCGCCCAGCGGGCGGCGTCCGAGGTGGGCAGGGAGATCCACGGACTCGCTCCCGACGCGGTCGCGATTCTCGAGCGGCACTCCTGGCCCGGAAACGTGCGTGAGCTCCGCCACGCAATCGATCGGGCAGTGGTCATGACGACGGAACCGTCGCTGCACGCCGGGCTGTTCGAGGTGGAGCGCGAGGCTTCCGAACGCCACGTTGAAGCCGGCGAAGCCGGGCCGGGCGCCAAACGGATGATGATTCCGCCGGACGCGATCATCCTCACGTCGCTCGATATCGGTGAAGCGGAGCGGGTCCTCATCGAACGTGCGTTGCTCGCGACGGAGGGAAACCGCACGAGGGCCGCGAAGCTCCTCGGCATGAGCGTCCGGACGCTGAGGAACAAGCTGAACCTGCCGGCAACCGATCCGGAGCTCCATACCCCTCCGGGGATTCGCGCCTCCGACTGAGCCGAGGTGGGCGGCCGGCTGGTTTCCCCGCGGCCTCACGCATCGTCTGGATTAGAGTGAACCCGTGCGCGGGCGCCGGGTACGATTGCCTGGCGTTCCGCCCCCACCTGTCCAGAGCTTACCATGTCGAATTACCCGAGTCCCGCGGCGCGTGGTCGCCGTTGGCTCCTGGCGCTGGCGCCGCTGGCTCTCGCCGC
>JBGTMW010000208.1:0-3156 GCA_041743365.1 Gemmatimonadaceae bacterium | reverse complement strand
CGGTGAGCTCGGCGATCCGCAGCATGAGATCCACGGCGAGCGACGTGCCCGACGGCATCGCGTTGTCGGTGACGTCGCGCGGCCGCGTGACGAGCGCCTCGTGGTCATGGGCCGTGTCGTAGAAGGTGCTCGTCGTCCCGTCCATGAACTGCTCGACCATCACGTCGCACATCGCGTGCGCCCGCTCGAGCCACACCGCATCGAAGGTGAGCTCGTACAGCGCCAGCGCGCCGAGTCCAAGCGCGGCGTGATCCTCGAGATATCCGGCGAGCCGCGCGTTGCCGTCCTTCCATGAACGGAGCACGCGTCCATCGCGCACCATCTGCGAGAAGAGGAACTCGCCGTTGCGCACCGCCAGCTCGCGATCCTCCGCACGCCCGAACACGCGCGCCACCTCCGCCAGGCCACGCAGCATCAGGCCGTTCCACCCGGCGAGGACCTTCTCGTCACGACCGGGCCAGATGCGCTTCGCGCGCACATCGTACAACGTCCTCGTTGCGCGCTCAACGGCCGCGGCGAGATCGCTCTCCGACACCCCCGCTCGCCCTGCCACCTGCGACGGATCGAAGGGGACGAAGAGGATGCTCTTCCCCTCGAAGTTCCCCGTCCGCGTGACGCCATAGTACGACTTCACCAGCTCCGCATCCTCGCCGAGCAGCTCGTCGAGCTCCGCCGACGTCCACACGTAGAACTTCCCCTCATGCCCCTCGCTGTCGGCGTCGAGCGAAGAGTAGAATCCCCCTTCGGGCGAGGTCATCTCGCGACGCAGCCAGTCGATCGTCTCCTCCGTCACCCGCCGCACTTCCGCGTCGCCCGTGGCCTGCCACAGATGCGCCCCGAGGCGAACCAGCAGCGCATTGTCGTAGAGCATCTTCTCGAAATGAGGCACCAGCCATACGGCATCCACGGCGTAGCGCGCGAACCCGCCGCCGACCTGATCGTAGATTCCACCTCGCGCCATCCTCCTGAACGAATGCAGCACCATGTCGAGCGCCCAGTCCGTACCCGTGCGCTTCCAGTACCGCAGCATGAAGTCGAGCGTCATCGTGGGCGGGAACTTCGGCGCGCCCTCGAGGCCGCCATGCTGGAGGTCGATGCGCTGCGCGATTCCGCGATACGCACGCTCGAGCGTCTTTGCCGTGACGGTTCCGCTGCCCGCCGCCGGCGCCGTGGCGTTCGCGTACAGCTCGCGCATCGCGCCCACCGTCCGCTCGACGCGGTCCTTCTGCGTCGCGTACGCATCCGCAACTGACACCAGTACCTTCCTGAACGACGGCATCCCCTGCCTGTCCTCAGGAGGGAAGTAGGTTCCGCCATAGAACGGCTCCCCCGCCGGCGTGAGGAACACGGTCATCGGCCAGCCGCCATGGCCGGTCATCGCCTGCACCGCCTGCATGTAGATGCCGTCGATGTCGGGGCGCTCCTCGCGGTCCACCTTGATGTTCACGAACCGCTCGTTCATCAGGCGCGCGGTCTCCTGATCCTCGAACGACTCGTGCGCCATCACGTGGCACCAGTGACAGGCGGCATAGCCGATGCTGAGCAGCACGGGCCTGTCCTCGCGCTTCGAGAGCTCGAGCGCCTCCGGCCCCCACGGGTACCAGTCGACGGGGTTGTCCTTGTGCTGGAGCAGGTAGGGGCTGGTCTCGTTCGCGAGCCGGTTCGTCACGCTGATCTCTGTCCGAGGTGTCCCGCCACCGAGCGCAAGGACCGGTCCGGCGCCGCCGCGCACCGCAGCTACACTTTCGCTGCATCGCCCGCACGGGCATAATACCGTGCCAGCGATCGCGCTGCCCGCGGCGGCCGCGTCCCTCACACCGCCTCCCCGGGCCGCATGGCTCGATCCGTCGGCAGCGTTGAGGACCGACTAGACTTCGCACCGCGGCACACCGCCGCGGAGCGTGCCGGCTCACAGACTCCGTCCCGTCCATGACTACCACCGCCACCGTCCCGCGCGATCTCGATGCGTTCCTCACCGAGCAGAACGACCGCATCCACGCGGAGCTGTTCGAGTTGCTGCGGATCCCGAGCGTCAGCGCGCGCTCGGAGCACGATGGCGATGTCGCGCGTGCGGCCGAGTGGATCGCCACGGCGATGCGCGACATTGGAATGGATGCCGCCGTACATCCCACGGCAGGCCACCCGATAGTAGTAGGCGAGTGGAGGCACGCTCCCGCTGGTGCACCCACGGTGCTCGTCTACGGCCACTACGATGTGCAGCCCGCCGAGCCGCTGGAGCTCTGGACCTCTCCCCCCTTCGAGCCCACCGTGCGGGACGGCCGCATCTACGCGCGCGGCTCCGTGGACGACAAGGGACAGATCTTCCTGCACCTGAAGGCGATCGAGGCGCACCTGGCGGTGCGCGGTACGCTCCCGGTGAACCTGATCGTGGTCGTCGAGGGCGAGGAGGAGGTCGGCAGCGAGCACCTCGCCTCGTTCGTCGAGCGGCGAGCGGACATGCTGCGCAGCGATGCCGTCGTGATCTCCGACTCCGCGATGTTCGCTCCGGGTCTTCCGTCGATTCTCTCCTCGCTGCGCGGTCTCGCGTATTTCCAGATAGATGTGCAGGGGCCCGCGCAGGACCTGCACTCGGGAAGCTACGGCGGCGCGGTGATCAACCCCGCCACGACGCTCGCGCGCATCATCGCGTCATTCCACGATGCCGAAGGACACATCGCGATACCGGGCTTCTACGATGCCGTGATCGAATGGGACCCGCGCGCCCGCGGCGCGATCCGCGACCTGCCCTTCGACGAAGCGACGTTCCGCTCCGAAGTCGGTGCGCCGAAGCTCGGTGGCGAGATCGGCTACACGACCCTCGAGCGCATATGGATGCGTCCCACCTGCGAGGTGAACGGCCTGCTCAGCGGCTATACGGGCCAGGGAGCGAAGACGGTTCTGCCCGCGCGTGCGATGGCGAAGGTCAGCTGCCGGCTCGTACCCGACCAGGATCCGGGCGAGATCGAGAGGCTGATGAAAGCACACATCGACCGCGTATCGCCGCGCGGCGTCACCGTCACGATCACCCATCTCCACGGCGGACGACCATGGCGCGCGGAGCTCTCCGGCGCCGTGTTCGACGCGGCGAGGCGCGCGCGGGAGGCAGCGTTCGGACGCGAGCCGGTGATCACCGGCGAGGGGGGCTCGATCCCGGTC
>JBGTMW010000207.1:0-1728 GCA_041743365.1 Gemmatimonadaceae bacterium | reverse complement strand
GAGCCGGGCACGACTGCCGAGAGATACTCGTGCAGCGTTTCCTGGAGTGCAGGACCGGATTGGAGGAGGATGCCCACCAGCGCGATCAGGAAGAGGAGCAGTGGGAAAATCGAGAGCAGAAAATAGAACGAGAGCATGGCGGACTGGTCCAGCACGCCGTCCTTCCAGCATTGACGCCAGGTGCGCTTCGCCAATTCGTTCCACGTCAGCCCGCCAAGCCTCCAGATCGATATCCGCGCAGTTCGATGCCCGGACAGTCGAGGAGTGCGCGCGGGTGCTGACACCGCGACCAGACGTTGCGTCACCCCGGTCGCTCGCTAGCGAGTCGATGCAGCTTCGCGGATAGCGGTTCATCCCGCACCCGCAGGATTGCGTCGATAACCGCGTGCGTGGCAACCCGTGTCGCCGGTTCTCCGTTCACGGAATCGTGATCCGCGTGGCGGGCAGGTAAACGATCGTCATCACATCCCTATCCGAGATCCGACGATAAGCGCGGCGCAATCCCGGTCGGCAAGTACCTTGCAGTGCTCGATCGATTCTCGGGAATGTGGTCTGCCGGTACCGAGTGTCCGGGCTGTCCCTGCTGCCATTGTTCGGGCTGCTCACCCTCGTGTTCTTCCGCCGACCACGGCGAGCCTTCGCGTCAGGCCGAGGATCCGGCTTGTGCAGCGGCCGGCGCATCGGTGCCGCCGTACCGCTTCAGCCACAGGAAGCCGGCGATCCCGGCCGCGAACGAGGCCAGCAGGATCGCCATCTTCGAGGCGTTGATCGTTTCCGGGCTGGTGCCGAACGCGAGGTTGGTGATGAAGATCGACATCGTGAAGCCGATGCCGCCCAGGAACCCCGCACCCGCGATGTGCCGCCAGCCCAGGTCGGCTGGCAGGCTGGCCACGCCAACGGAGACGGCGACGAAGCAAAGCAGCACGATACCGATCGGCTTGCCGAGGAACAGGCCGCCGATGATCCCGAGGCTGTTGGCGCTGGTCAGCGATTGCGCCCAATCCCCGCCCACGACGATCGCCGTGTTCGCAAGCGCGAAGATCGGAAGGATGACGAAGGCGACGGGCTTGTGAAGCAGGTGTTCCAGCCGATGCGAGGGTGACGTCGCGTCGTCCTGCCTGGCGGAATAGGGAATCGCGAACGCGAGCAGCACGCCCGCGATCGTCGCGTGGACGCCCGACTTGAGCATCAGGAACCACATGAGCGCTCCGCCGACGAGGTACGGCGTGAGCGCCATGACGCGAAAGCGGAAATTGAGCAGGAGAAGTGCGGCGAACACCGCGATCGCGCCGAGCAGGTAGGCGAGCGAGAACTGCGCCGTGTAGAAGATGGCGATGAGCACGATGGCCGCCAGGTCGTCCATCACCGCGAGCGCGGTCAGGAACACCTTGAGCGACGCGGGAACGCGGCTGCCCAGCAGCGCGAGAATGCCGAGGGCGAAGGCGATGTCGGTCGCCATCGGGATCCCGATCCCCGCCTGCGTGGGCGTTCCGGCGTTCAGGACGAAATGGATGAGCGCGGGCACCGCGACGCCGCCGGCTGCGGCAGCAATGGGCAGCACCGCATTCCTGAAGTCCGAGAGCTCGCCGTTGTACAGCTCGCGCTCGAGCTCGAGCCCGATGTGCAGGAAGAAGATCGCCATCAGCGCATCGTTGATCCAGTGCTCGAGATCGAGCCCGCCGACCGAGCGCTTCCAGAGGCCGAGGTAGTCGGGGCCGATGGCCGAAT
>JBGTMW010000206.1:0-9680 GCA_041743365.1 Gemmatimonadaceae bacterium | reverse complement strand
GTCGGCACGGAGCTCGTCGGGCTGGAGCTCCACGCTGCCTGCCAGCCAGCCGCGCTCGGAGGGCGCGGCTCGAACCAGGATCTCCTCGCCCGGTGCGACGATTCCGCGCGCGAGGGTGCGTTCCCCGAGGAGTACGCGATAGCTCGCGGAGTCGGCGCTCGCGACGCGGGCGACCAGCTCGCCCCGCGGAGTCCAGCGTGTCGGACGGGCATCGGCCATCACCACGGCGCTATTCGCAAGCGGCGCGTAGAGGGGAGAGAGGACGAGAACCGGAAAGTCGTGATCCGACTCCATCCGTTCGCTCCAGGTCGTCGGCTGACCATCCGTAAGGATGCCGAGCCTCCGCTCAGCCAGCCCGGAGCCGTCGAGCAGGGCGGTTGCGCGGGCGACGGCAACAGGGAGCGATCCCGCGCCGGCGAGGGGACGAACCCGATCGAGCGCATCATCGAGTGAGACCGCATTGCCTCCCGTAACCGTCCCATCGCCGGTGACGAGCCACATCTGGTCGGCCGAGGACGCCTCGGCAATGGCCGCGCGTGCGGCATCCTTCAGCTCCTCGAGCACGGGGCGACCATCGCGGATCGCCGCTGTGCTGAGGGTGTTGTCCAGCACGAGGGCCATGGCGGTGGGAGCGTGCCCCGTACCTGCGACCCGACCCAGCGGGCCCGCGGCCGCCGCGGTGATCAGGAGCACCGCAAGCACGCGCAGCATCATGAGAAGCAGGTTGCGCAGGCGGAGCTTCCGGCTGTTCTCGCGCTCCGCGCGCGCCAGGTACCGCGCAGCCGGAAAGTCCACGCGCACATCCATGCGCCGACGAAGCAGGTGCACGAGCAGTGGAACCGCGGCGGCAGCAGCCAGGAAGAGAAACGCCGGCGCAAGGAAGCTCATGGCAGCCTCTCGCGTGCCGCGAATGCGCGGCGCAGAGGCACGCCGAACGGCGCGTCGGTGGAGATCACCTCGTAGCGGGCTCCGGCGCTTGACAGCGCGGCGCGCCACTCGCCGATCGCGGCATCCACGGTGTCGCGGTAGGCATCGCGCACATCGGAGACCGTCGCGGGCACCGCGAGCCCCGATTCGGGGTCCACGAACACCGCCTCTCCCGCCAGAGCGAGGTTCCGCTCCGCCGGATCCATGATGTGCATCACGGTGATGTGGTGGCCGAGCGCGCGAAGTGATCGCACCGACCGCTCGACATCTGCCACGTCCATCAGAAGGTCGGATATCAGGATCACCATTCCCGGCCTGCGGATGACACGTGCGGCCTGCAACAGCCCCGACGCGGCGTCGGATGCGTTTCCCGATCCGGCCTCGCCGAGCGCTGCGACTACGCGGCGCCACTGGGCCGAGCGTGCGCGAGGGGGGATGCTCGAGCGCACACGCTCGTCGAACCGGATCAATCCGACCGCGTCGCGCTGGCGGATGAGGAGCAGCGCCAGCGCGGCGCAGAGGCGTTCTGCGTACGCGAGCTTCGTCACACGCGACGCCGAACCGGTCCACGCCATCGAGCGGCTGACATCGAGTACGATCGTCGCGCGAAGGTTGGTCTCCTCCTCGAACTGCTTCACCACCCAGCGGTCCGCCCGGGCTGCGATCTTCCAGTCCACGTAACGGAGGTCGTCCCCCGGCTGGTAGGGGCGGTGGTCTGCGAACTCCACGGAGAAGCCCTTTCGCGGGGAGCGGTGCAGCCCGCTCATGAACCCGTCGACGATCCAGCGCGCGATGATCTCGATGCGTCCCAGGGCGGCGAGCGTCGCAGGGTCGAAGAGGTCGGCTCGCGGGGGGGAGGTGCTTTCCATCGAAGCTTTCAAGCTAGGGGGCGCGGAGAGAGGGGTCAATCGTCGACTCACACTGCCGGTTATACTTAAGTGCTCTCCCCGAACGGCCCTGCGCGACAATGCCACACCGAGACACCGATCTTGAAGCTCGATCACATACGCAACTTCTGCATCGTCGCACATATCGACCACGGCAAGTCCACCCTCGCGGACCGGCTGATCGAGGCCACGGGGATGATCCAGAAGAGGGAGATGAAGGATCAGGTCCTCGACACCCTGGACCTCGAGCGCGAGCGGGGAATCACGATCAAGCTCAACGCGGTGCGCATGACCTATGCGTCGCGCAGCGGCCGCAGCTACGAGCTGAACCTGATCGACACGCCCGGACACGTCGACTTCACGTACGAGGTTTCCCGCTCGCTCGCGGCATGCGAGGGTGCGATCCTCGTCGTCGATGCATCCCAGGGAATCCAGGCGCAGACGCTGTCGAACCTGTTTCTCGCGCTCGATGCAGGGCTGGTGATCGTTCCCGTGCTCAACAAGATCGACCTGCCGGGGGCGGAGCCTGAGCGCCGGCGCGCGGAGATCGTGGAGCTCCTCGGCGTGAGCCCGGAGGAAGTGCTCCTGGTGAGCGCCAAGGAAGGCCTCGGGATTCCCGAGCTGCTGGAGGAAGTCATACTCAGGGTGCCGCCTCCGGAGGGTGATCCCGATGGTCCGCTGCGCGCGCTGATCTACGATTCCTACTACGACCGCTATCGGGGTGCGATCCCCAGCGTTCGAGTGGTCGATGGAGTGTTGAAGCCGGGGATGCGGATCACCTTTCGTGCGAGTGGCGAGGTGTACGAGGTCGCGGAGGTCGGCTACAACCAGCTCCGACAGGTGAAGGCGGACTCGCTGAACCCGGGCGAGGTCGGCTACGTCGTCGCGAACGTCCGCCACGTGAAGGAAACCCGCGTCGGCGACACTGTCTTCGACGCCGATCGTCCCGCCGAGCCGCTTCCGGGCTACAAGGAAGTCCGCTCGATGGTGTTCGCCGGACTGTACCCCACGGACACGTCTCAGTACGAGAATCTTCGCGATGCCCTGGACAAGCTCCAGCTCAATGATGCGTCGCTGAACTTCGAGCCCGAGACATCCACGGCGCTGGGCTTCGGCTTTCGCGCCGGCTTCCTCGGCCTCCTGCACATGGAGATCGTCCAGGAGCGGCTCGAGCGCGAGTTCAACCTCGACCTCGTCACCACCGTGCCGAGCGTCGAGTACAAGGTGTACATGAACGACGGGACGATGATGCTGCTCGAGAACCCGTCGCTAATGCCGCACGGCTCCGTGGTCTCGCACGTCGAGGAGCCGTTCGTGAAGGCGAGGATCGTGGCGCCCGCCGAGTACATCGGCCCGATAATGACGCTGGGAAACGACCGGCGCGGCGTCTATCTCAACATGAGCTACATCGACACGTCGCGCGTCGAGTTCGACTTCGAGTTTCCACTTGCCGAGATCATTCTCGACTTCTATGACCGCCTGAAGACGATCAGCCGCGGTTACGCTAGCCTCGACTACGACATGCTCAACTATCGCCGGAGCGAGCTGGTGAAGCTCGACATGCTGATCAACGGCGACCCCGTCGATGCCTTCTCCGTCATCATCCACCGCGACAAGGCCTACGAGTGGGGACGGAAGATCGCCGACAAGCTCAAGGAGCTCATCCCGCGGCAGCTCTTCGAGGTCATCATTCAGGCTGCGATCGGCACGAAGGTCATCGCTCGCACCACCGTGAAGGCGCTGCGAAAGAACGTGCTGGCCAAGTGCTACGGCGGCGACGTGAGCCGGAAGCGCAAGCTTCTCGAGAAGCAGAAGGAGGGCAAGAAGCGCATGAAGCAGGTGGGCTCCGTCGAGATTCCGCAGGAAGCGTTTCTTGCGGTCCTCCAGGTGGATTGAGATCGGGGTGGGCGCGACCGGATCCCGCACGACGGCTTCGCCGCTATCCCGGCGCCCCGACAGCACGGGCGACGAGAGCAACGGAGGGTAGCGGCACGATGCGAATTTCGATCATCCTGTCGACCTACAACCAGCCGCGCTGGCTAGAGAAGACGCTGTGGGGCTACGCGGTGCAGACTCACACGGACTTCGAGGTAGTGATAGCGGACGACGGCTCGGGACCCGAGACCGTCGAGGTCATCGACAACGTACGCCGCGATGCGAAGCTCGAGATCCGGCACGTGTGGCAGGAGGACCGCGGATTCCGGAAGTCGGAGATCCTCAATCGGGCGATCCTCGCAGCCAGGGCCGACTACGTGATCTTCTCAGACGGCGACTGCATTCCGCGCAACGATCTCGTGGCGGTTCACGATCGATACGCCGCGCCGCGCCGCTTCCTATCCGGAGGCTACCTCAAGCTCCCGGCCACGGTCAGCGAACGGATAACTCTCGATGACATCCGCGCCGGCCGGATTGCGGATGCCGGCTGGCTGCGCGGTCTGGGGTGGCGACCCGGCCGCCGCGCGATCAGGCTTCTGAAGTCGCAACGCATTGCCGGATTGCTCGACGGTCTCACGCCCACCGGTCCCACGTGGAACGGACACAACGCCTCGACCTGGCGGGCAGCGCTCATCGAAGCGAACGGATTCGACCTCGACATGCCGTACGGAGGCCAGGACCGCGCGCTCGGCGAGCGCCTCGTGAACCTGGGGCTGCGCGGGCTCCAGATCCGCTTTCGCGCTCCATGCCTGCACCTCGACCACGGGCGGCCGTACCGCGACCCGGAGAAGATCCGCGCGAATCTGGAGATCCGCGCCCGCATCCGGCGCAACCGGGAGACGCGCGCGCAGCTGGGCATCACGGAGATGGACGCCGGCCGGTAGACTTCACGGCCCCGCGGTCGTTGAGAGCGGCCGCCTCACCTGAGCGATGGAGGATCGACGTCTGATGCGAGTCGCGGTGGTTCTGGCCACCTACAACAATCCACGCTGGCTCGAGAAGGTGCTTTGGGGTTACGCGTCGCAGAGCTACGCGGACTTCGAGGTCGTCATCGCCGACGACGGCTCGGGCCCGGAGACCGCCGCTCTCCTGGACCGCTTCCGCCGGGAGACCAGCCTCAGGATCATCCACGTCTGGCACGAGGACCGGGGGTTCCGGAAAACCGAGATCCTCAACAAGGCGATCGTCGCGTCGTCCGCCGACTACATGATCTTCTCCGATGGCGACTGCATCCCGCGCGACGACTTCGTCGAGGTTCACGTACGACACGCGCGGCCGAAGCAGTTCCTGGCCGGTGGCTATCTCAAGCTTCCGATGAAGGTCAGTGAGGCGATCACCCCGGAGGACATCCGGAGCGGCCGTTTCGCCGAGTTGCGGTGGCTGCGAAGCAAGGGATACCGTCCACGGCATCGGGCGCTTCGCCTCCTCCGGTCGAACCTCGTCGCCGTGGTCGGCGATTTCGTGACGCCGACTCCACCATCGTGGAAGGGGCACAACTCGTCTACCTGGCGCGAGGCGCTCATCGCGGTGAACGGATTCGATCAGGACATGGGATATGGAAGCGAGGATCGCGCGCTCGGCGAGCGCCTGCTGAACATGGGCTACAGGCCCAAACGCATCCGGTTCCGTACCGCATGCCTGCACCTCGATCACAGCCGACCCTGGCGCGACGAAGCCGTCGTCCTGAACAACGAGCACCTGATCCGCACCCGAATACAGCGCGACGGCGAGGTGCGGGCGCGCATCGGCATTGCGGAGCTCGACTTCTCTCCGACCGACATCGTAGTCACCGCTACCGTACAGCGCACGAGTCCCCGCGAGTGACCCGGCGCGCTACGCTCCCTCACCTTCTCCCTGCGCAGCCATGACCGCCACGGTCGTCACATCGCCGGTCGTCCCGAATGCGGACATGCCGTACTCGGGGGAGCAGTCGAACGAGCCGGATACGCAGGCGTATCCCGACCCCGCGCCGTTCGAGCTGCGGCGCCGCTACATCGTCGGAGTCGACCTGGGTGGCACCAACATTGTCTGCGGCGCGATGCCCGAAGACGGAAGCAGGGAGATCGCGACCCGCAGCGAGCCCACCCGCTCCACCCAGGGCGCAGAGGCCGTCGTGGACCGGATCGCCCGGATGATCGACACGGTGATCGCCGAGACCTGCGCCGAAACCGGCGCGAAGCGCGCCGACTTTCTCGGCGTGGGGATCGGGTCGCCCGGCCCGCTCGATCGCGCACGGGGCGTGGTGCTCATGACGCCGAACCTCGGCTGGCAGAACTTTCCACTTCGCGATGAGGTGATCGAGCGCGTCGGCCTTCCCGCCTCGCTCGACAACGATGCGAACTGCGCGACCCTCGGCGAGTGGTGGATGGGTGCGGCGCGGGGTTCGACCAACGTCATCGGAATAACCATCGGCACCGGGATTGGCGGCGGCCTCATTCTCAATGGAAAGCTCTTTCATGGCACGTCCGATGTCGCCGGCGAGCTCGGTCACACGACCATCGACTCCACCGGCCGCCGCTGCAAGTGCGGCAACTACGGGTGCCTCGAGGCATACGCGTCCGGGCCAGCCATCGCCGACCGCGCACGCGAGGCGCTCGCGGGCGCGGAGGCGTCGATTCTCACCGAAATGGTGGGTGGCGATCTCGAGCTGATAACCGCACAGACGGTATACGATGCGGCCCTCGGGAACGACGACCTCGCGCGAGCCGTTGTGCGGGACACCGCCCGCTTCCTGGGGGCGGGTATCGCCAACATGCTCAATATCCTCAACCCCGACACCGTGGTGGTGATGGGAGGCGTGACCCAGGCGGGCGACGCGCTCATGGATCCGCTGCGCGCGGAGGTTCGGCGGCGCGCGTTCCGCCCGGCGGTCGATGCATGCGACATCGTGCTGGGCACCCTGCCGGGAACGGCGGGAGTCGTCGGGGCGATCGCGACGTTCAAGGCGAGCCTGGGGGCCGACGTGTGAAGCGACGACGCCGTCTCGGCGTCGTCGGCACCTTCGTCTGGGATGTCATCTACGGCCGTGACCCCCGCGACGCCGCCGTCGAGGAGTGGGGCGGAATCACCTACGCGCTCGGCGCGCTCGACGCGGCCCTCCCCGGCGACTGGGAGATCGTCCCTCTCATCAAGGTTGGAAGCGACCTCGCCAGCCGCGCCCGTGAGTTCCTCCGGACGCTGCGCCGCGTCGCTCCCGACGCGTCGATCATCGAGGTCCCGTACCGCAACAATCGCGTGGAGCTCCGCTACCTGTCCGAGGAGCGGCGTTCGGAAGTGCTCACGGGTGGAATCCCCGGCTGGAGCTGGCTCGGGCTGAAGCCGCTGCTCCATGACATCGACGCACTCTACGTGAACATGATCAGCGGCTTCGAGCTCGACCTCGAGACCGCCCAGCTCCTTCGCCAGCACTACAGGGGACCGATCTACTGCGACCTCCACTCGCTTTTCCTCGCCGTGCAGCCGAACGGGCTGCGGACCCCGCAGCCGCTTCCCAATGCCGCCGCCTGGTGTCGGTGCTTCGATTTCCTCCAGCTCAACGAGGATGAGATGCAGCTGCTCGCTCCGGATCCGCTCGCGCTCGCTGCGACCGCACTAGCGCAGGGTGTGCGCTGCCTCACAGTCACGCTCGGCCGGAAGGGGGTGGTCTATTTTTCGGTGGCGGATTTCGAATATCTCGAAGCGTCGCCAGCCTCGGGCGCGCTCGGGGCGGCCGGCGGCCCGATCCGCACCGAGCTGATTCCGGCAGCCTCTACCCGCTCGCTGTCGGGTGGGGATCCGACGGGATGTGGAGATGTCTGGGGCGCAACCTATTTCTCCCGGCTGGTCGCCGGTGATAAGTTCACCGACGCGATGATGGCCGCTCAGCTGGCCGCCGCACGAAACGTCGAGCACCGGGGCGCGACCGGGCTCGCTCACCATCTCCGCGGAGAGCTCAGCACCTCGTGACCACCGTCATCAACGTTCCTCCCTCGCTGGACGAGGCTTCCTTCGAACAGGTCCTCGAGCAGCTCGCGCCGCTCCCGGGGGACAGCAGGATCCTGGTGGATGCGCGCCATACTCGATGGGCATCGCCATATGGACTCACCGCTCTCCTCACCCTCGCCCAGACACGCTCCGAGAAGCCGGGCCTCGCGGTACCGGAGGCCGAGGACACCGGCTCATACTGGGCCCGGACGGGATTCTTCAAATTCGCGGAGGATCTCTACGAGCTGCACGGGCCGGTGCCGCGCAATCGCGCGGCGGGAGAGTCGAGCGTCCTGCTGGAAATCACGTCCGTCAGCGGAAGCGCGGATGTGCACGATGTCGTCGAGCGCATCCAGCAGAAGGCGCAGGCGATCCTCGCGACGGAGCTCAACATCGACAACAAGGTCACGATGGGCTTCGCCATGACCCTTTCCGAGGTCTGCCAGAACATCGTGGAGCATGCGGGCCGCGGCGGGTGGGTTGCGGTGCAGACGTACAGGTGGCAGAAGCGGCTGGGACGACGGGTTGTGGTAATCGCCGTCTGCGACGCAGGGCTTGGTTTCCGTCAATCGCTCGAAAGTGCCCCGGGCTGGCGCTCGAGCGATCGCTGGGACGATGCCATGGCGCTCGAGGAGGCGGTGATTCGCGGTGTGAGCCGCTTTCGCGACCCTGGTCGCGGCCAGGGTCTGGCGGGCGTCCGCAAATTCCTCGGGCGATGGGAGGGCAAGCTCTCCGTGCGCAGCGGCACCGCGCGCATCGCGATCACACCCAGCTGGGATGAGGACGTACCCCTGACCGAGAAGCTCGCCCGCTTCCCCGGCGCGCAGGTCCAGATCACGATTCCCGAGCGGATCGTGGCGCGATGATCACCCACATCGACCTGAGCTCCGTGCTTCGGCGCACGGTATGCGAGCTTTACTCCAATCTCGTCACCCGTCCCACCGGCGCGGCGGTGCGCGGAGAGATCGAGCTCCAGCTCACCGAGATGCGTCACCGAACGCTCACCGTGATCGACTTCGCCAACGTGGGCCTGCTCGATTTCTCCTGTGCCGATGAGGTAGTGGCCAAGCTCCTTCTCCGCTACGGGGCCGTTGACGCACCGGGAGAGGCCTACTTCATCTTCCGCGGCCTGAGCGAGTCGCATCTCGACGCCATCGAGTCGGTCCTCGAGCGCCACAGCCTCGCCCTCGTGGTGCAGCGTGCCGATGGCGGCGCCGAGCTGCATGGCACGCTGACGGACGGCGAGCGCGAAGCGTGGCGAGCGCTGTACGACAGGGGGCGCGTGACGGTGGCGGATCTGCCCGCGGCGCTGAGCGCGCTCGATCAGGACGCCCAGACATGCGTGGCCTCGCTGCGCAGTCGGCGACTCGTGATGCAGTTCGACGACGCGTACGTCGCCGTCGGGGCCGCGCAATGACCTCCGGCTACAGCCCGCCGCTCCAGGTGATGGGTTTCATCGGAACGCGCGCCGGAGACCCGGAGCGCGGTCCGCTCGTCAGGATCCGGACCGACGAGGCGGCAAAGCGCCTGCTGACCGACGGCGAGGTGGCGTGGGTGTACGGACCGCGGCGGCAGGAGCTGGCTACGGTCGTGATCGACGATCAGGTTCCGCGCGGCGGGGTGATCCTCCGGGACATCGCCGGTGTCGCGACATCCGAGATCGTGCGTGTCGTGAAGGTGGACCTGGACAGCGCCGGAAGGCGCCGGGACTTCGTGTGAAGAGGAACGAGCCGAGCACTCGAAAGGCACGCACTCACGGACTGTCGACGCTCGCCCTGCACGGGGGTGCGGAGCCGGGAAGCCCCGGCTCGCCCGTGGCTCAGCCCATCGTCCAGTCCGTGAACTTCGTGCAGGAGATCGGGACGGCGGAGGGGCTTCGCTACGCGCGCTATGGGAACACGCCGAACGCCGAGCTCGTGCAGCGACGGATCGCGCTCCTCGAGGGCGCCGAAGCCGGGCTCGTCCTCG
>JBGTMW010000205.1:0-3798 GCA_041743365.1 Gemmatimonadaceae bacterium | reverse complement strand
GATCCGCGCGACCGACGCCGAGGAAGACTCCCAGCCGAAGCTCGCGGCGGCACTCATCCGGCTCGGGGCGCTGAAGCAGGCTGCGTCGAGCGATGTCGAAGCCGAGGAGATCTTCCGGCACGCGCTCGAAGTCGGCGAGCGGGCGCTAGGCGCGGATGACCTCCGCATCGTGCCGGCTCTCACCAGCCTCGGAGCCCTTCGGATTGCAAAGGGAAAGCCGGAGGACGCCGAGCCACTGCTCACGAGGGCGCTGACGATCAGTGAGCGGCAACTGGGTCGCGACCACGCCGACCTCGTCGTCCTCCTCAACGATCTATCGCGGCTCTACCTCAAGCAGTCCGCATACGCATTTGCGGAGCCTCTCCTCATTCGCCTGCACGCGATCAAGTTGAGCAAGGGCGAGGATCATCCCGAAGTCGCGACAGTGCTGGCGAGCCTCGCCACGGTACGCCAGGCGCTGGGACGCCATGATGCGGCGGAGCAGCTCTGGAGGCGCGTGGTCGAGATTCGGGAGCGTACACTCGCCCCCAATCACTTCGCGATCGTCTCCGCACTAGAGCACCTCGCGGAGACCTGCGCCGCGCGCGCGAAGACCCGCGAAGCGCTGCGTCTCTTTCAGCGCGCGCTTGCCATGCGCGAGCTGACACTGGGCGCGGAGCACCCGAGCCTGCGCGGCTCGCGTGAACGGATCGCGGATCTCCAGCTCCAGGCATCCGAGGAGGAGGGAGACGAGACCGAGGCGCTCTCCCCATTCGAGCGCGAGCCGGCCCAGCGACTGACTGCCTCACCGTCGTCAGCTACCCGTCTGACGGCGCCGGCGGAGTCACCGGTGCGCCTGAACGCCGCACCCGAGCCAGCCCAGCGTCAGGCGGCGACTCTCGATGCCGCCGAGCCATCCTCACTGCGCCTCTTCGCGGTCGGTGCACCGGGGCAGGCCCCCGCCTCCGTCATCATGCCCTCATTCAACCGCGACCTCGCGCTCGACGATGAGGACTGGGATGTCGACTACGCGCAGGAGAGCCGCGGTGGAGCCATGTCCGCGCTTGCCGCCCTAGCGAGAAATCGGTCGGCGCAGGTCGGCGTCGCGTTCGTGGGTGGCGTCGTAGTGCTGCTGCTGGCGTTGGGGACAGGCTCGAACGCCCAGACCGATGGCGGGCAGTTCACCACTCCCCAGGGCGAGATCTCGCGTCAGGCATTCCCCGTGGTACCCCCGCCTGCACTCGGCTCCGCGGCGCTCGCCAGGGAATCGAGTTCCGAGCGATCGACGTCGGATGCGGCGCGAGGCGCGAACGGAGCATCCGACGCGAGGGAGCAAGATGGCGCCTCGTCATCAACGACGACCAGCCGAGGCCCCAACCCGCGTTCTTCGTCGAAGACTGCACCGGCTGCGACCAGCGAAGTCACGCCGACGACGACGTTGCCGACTCCGGTGCTTTCCCGCAGCCTTCCGCGCGGAGCGAGCGCACAGGTCGATTCCGTCATGCGCGCGATGAGCGTAGCGCCCGTAGCAATCGGCCCGGTCGCTGCGCCCGCCGTCGCGTTCACATCGTCCGACGGGACCATCGGCGCGTCGGGCGCATTGCCCCTTTCGACAAGGGCGACGCAGCCGGTCCGCATGGGTGCGATGCCCCACATTCCCTTTCCGTCCGCGCTTCTCTCGTCGGGGCAGACGACCCGCGGAGTAGTGGTGGTGGAGTTCATGGTGGACACGACGGGCCGCCCGGACCTGTCCACCGTCAAGATCCTCGAAACCGACCACGCCCTCTTCTCTTCAGCGGTCCGCAAGGCGATTCCATCGATGCGATTCGCGCCGGCGGAGGAGAACGGGCGGAAGGTGCGCGGGTTGGTGCAGGTCCCTTTCCGCTTCTCGGCGATTCGAGACTGAACGGGCTCCCCCGGGCGGGGTGGGCTAGATCTCCCAGTTCGACAGCACTATCCCGCCTCTCGCGTGCGACTCGGGGTAACCTGTCGCCGTCATGCGGAGATCCGTCCACCGCACCCGCGCGCCGAGCGCAATGAGTCGCTGGTACATCCCCAGGTACTCGCCCTGCACCCTGAACGCCACGCGGCGAGTGCCGCTTCGCCGGGCGTAGTCCGCCAGCGACCGCACCATGGGCTCGACTTGGCCGGGCTCAGCCACCAGCTTCAAGACCCTCAGCTCCTCGCGAGCGCGCCCCTCGACGAGCGGCACCGTGTGGCACAGCGCGTACGCCGCCAGCCTCTCGCCGTGGTGCAGCAGCACGGTGTCGCCAAGGGCGAGGTCGTGGGTGAGACGCAGCTCGCGAGTGAAGTCGTAGCCGGGGATCAGGGAATGGGCGAGGGAGGCGCACTCGGCCACCTGATCGTCGAAGTCGGAAGATGACAAACGACCAAGAAGCACCGGTGGCCGCTCGGCCGGAGCGGAGTCGAGCGTGAGCGTGAGCGTCAGCCGCCCGGGCTCGAAGCCGAGTGCGGAATAGAAGCCGATGTTGTCCATGGTGCGCGGCATCGTCTCGAGGCCGATGGTTCGCGCTCCCCTGCTGCGCAGCCAATCGACTCCGGCGCGAACAATCTCCTTTCCGGACCCTGCTCCCTGATACTCCGGCTTGACGGCGAGGGGACCCATCCACCCCTCGACACCGGAGCAGTGAGCAATGTTGAAGGCGGCGATCTCGCCGCGCTCGCCGCGCCAGATCATCGCTCCACCAGCCGCATCGTCGATGGCGTATCGCCAGATGGGCTGATTGAGGAACGGTACACGAACACCTACCATTCCATCGCGTCGATAGCGCTCCGTGAATGCGTCGCTGAAAACCTGGTTGAGCGCCCCGATCTCCTCGATCCGTGCCGGCTCGGGACCATCGAGCGGCCGAAGGCTTCGCCAGCTCCGCGCGGTAGCCATCAGTCGCCGGCCTCCGCCAGTTGCGACCGCAGCGACGCATGCTCCAGCGAGGGGAGGTCCGGAAGGGATCCGCCCTGCTGCTCGACGATCGACGCCCCGGTTTCCGGGTCGTAGCGCACGGAGATGATGCGGTCGAGCCCCTCCCGCACGGACTCGATGTGGGTGATGAGGATGACCTGCTCGAACCGGTCCTGGAGACGACGCAGCAGCTCGACGACGTTGTGCCGGCGCGACTCGTCCAGCGATCCGAAGACCTCGTCCAGAATGAGGAGCGAGAACGCCTGCCCGGCGCGCTCCGCGATCATCTGCGAGATCGCGAGCCGCAGGACGAGATTCGCGAGATCCTCCTCGCCACCGGATATGACCGGCTTCGGTATTCCGTCCTCGAGAACCAGGACGTTGTACTGGTCGTCGAGCTCGAGCTCCGCGTAGCGTGCATCGGTGAGGTCCGTGAGGAACGCGCTGGCCAGCTCCGAGAGCTCCGGTCGAAGCTGGAAATTGAGGTCGGTCCGCAGGTCCGAGTAGGCGCGATCCAGCTCGTCGTGCATCCGCTTGTCCAACTGGAGCGCCTTGAGCTGCAGTTCGATTCGCACGATCTCGCGCCGAGCCGCCTCCGCGGACTCCACCAGCGAACGGGCGGTCGCGACGTCGCCCTGCGTGGACACGGCGGTGAGATCGGCCGCATGTGCATCGCTCGCGGCGTACTCGTACGCCGTCCGCATCGCCGTGAATTCCGCCTCCGAAAAGTGGATAGCATCGCGCCGCTCGGCCAGCTCGCTGAGCCGCCGCGCGTTCGCGACCGAGGCCGTCGTCACGCGCTCCTGCTCCAACGCCAGGCGCGGCTCGCGGTCGATGAGCGCCCCAAGACGCGAGGCGCGCGCATTGATCGGTGTCAGACGCTCGATGGCTCGGCGCAG
>JBGTMW010000204.1:0-2404 GCA_041743365.1 Gemmatimonadaceae bacterium | reverse complement strand
CAGGCGTCGCTCGCGACGGTGTACCGCTATCACGACGGGACGAAACATCATTTCCACGCGTTCGCTCAATCGCTCGGATACCTCGACTGGGCGTCGCAGCCGCGACCCTTTCGTGGGTTTGCCGATACGCCGGTCTTCCCGCTGTACCCGACGCCCGGTGTAGCAGCAGACGGGTACGCACGCGGTCGCAGGACGTTCGATCCGGCATGCGAGCTCGAGCTGGCGGCTGAACCGTTGAGCGCCCCGGCCCTCGGCGACATGCTCAGGCATGCGCTGGGGCTCTCGGCATGGAAGCGCTTCGGCTCTTCGCGGTGGTCCCTCCGCGTGAACCCGTCCAGCGGAAACCTCCATCCAACAGAGGCGTATGTGATCTGCGGAGCGCTGCCGGGCCTCGTCGATCAGCCGGCGGTGTACCACTACGCGGCGGATCGTCATGCGATCGAATTGCGCTGCGTATTCGACGAGGGCGTGTGGCGCGAGGCGTTCGGCGGACGACAGGACAGACTGCTGGTCGCGCTAACATCCATTCATTGGCGCGAGGCGTGGAAATACGGCGAGCGGGCGTTCCGCTACTGCCAGCACGACCTCGGTCACGCGATAGCGGCCGTGTCGGTCGCCGCCGCGCTCATCGGGTGGCGTGCCGTCCTGCTGCCGGCGTGGTCACACCGCGCCATCGCGGCGGTGACCGGCATCGATCGCGAGGAGGATTTCACCGAAGCCGAACGCGAAGAGCCCGGCTGCATCATGGCGATAGCCGCCGCGGAGTCGGCCGATTGCCCCCAGAACACCGTGAGACAGCTCGTCGACGGCATCCCATGTGGCCAGTGGTCGGGCCACGCGAATCGGCTGAGCGAGCACCACATCGAGTGGTCCTTCATCGACGAGGTCGCACAGGCCACTGAAGATCCGGGGCGGTCGAGTGTGCCTACAGCCTCTGTGACCGATCACGATCGACGTACCCGGCGCAATCGTCAGATCGAGGCGCGTGCGCTACTGCTGCAGCGTCGGAGCGCGGTCGCCTTCGACGGCCGCTCGACGATCGACCGCGCGACACTCGTCGACATGCTGTCGCGTGTCCTACCCGGCGCGAGAACACCGTGGAACAGTGTGTGGTGGACGCCGCGCGTTCATCTCGCCATCTTCGTCCACCGCGTCGAGCAGTTCACGCCGGGGTTGTACCTGTTGATGCGCGATCCGCAGGCGTCCGACCGGCTGCGAGCCGCCTGCCGGCCTGAGTTTCTGTGGGAAGTCGCCGACGATGGACTGCCGCTGCGATGCCTGGCACGCGGCGATGCCCGCTCGCTCGCGGCTCGCCTCAGCTGCAACCAGGACATCGCCGCTGACGGTTTCTTCAGCCTCGGGATGCTCGCCGACTTCGACGCGAGCCTGCAGACGTTCGGTCCGTCGTTCTATCGCCACTTGTTCTGGGAGACGGGCATGGTGGGACAGGCGCTCTATCTTGAAGCCGAAGCCGCCGGCACGCGCGCAACCGGGATTGGGTGTTTCTACGATGATCCCGTGCACGACGTGCTCGGGCTACACGGTCACGCATTCCAGAGCCTGTACCACTTCACGGTCGGCATGCCGGTCGATGATGCCCGCCTGACAACCGAGCCAGGTTATCCTTGGGAGACGCCTTCGACGGATTAGGGCCGGTATGGGGCACGGGGTTGTTCATCGACGGCATCGTCCACGAGTGTGCCACCGTTCTACCCGGAACCCTGAAGCTCGCTGATGATGAGGATTATCCGTTGGCGGGGCGTGGCGAAGTGACCCAAAGCCGTCGCGAAGTCAGGATGAGGATCATGCGTGCGTCTGAGAGGGAGACCGAGCGATGAAGATCCCGATCATCCGTCTGAGCGACGCGGCGAGACGGGCAATCCAAGACGCTGCCGTTGCGGCCGGCGAAGATCCCTTACGATCACCATCAGCGACCGTTTCGAATACGAGCTCCGCTTTGATGCCCGCACCGAGAGCGACATTGCCGTCGACTGTGGCGCTATGACCATCCTGCTCGACCCGCCGAGCGCGCAACGAGCCGATGGCCTGTCCGTCGACGTCGTCACGGGACCAGACGGCTCCGGATTCATCGTCGACAATCCGAACCAGCCGCCGGGAGTCCGGCAACTGTCTGCGCCGGAGCTCAAAGCGATGATCGAGAGCGGTCGCCCGTTCGAGCTCGTCGATGTCCGTACGGAGGAAGAACGCGCCATCGCGAAGATCGAGGGCTCACGCCTTCTCGACGCGGATGGTCACCGCTACCTGCTCGGCCTCGATCGCAACATGACCGTCGTGTTTCAGTGCCACCACGGCATCCGCAGCCAGTCCGCCGCCGAGTACTTTCTGCGTGAAGGCTTCCAGAATCTGTACAACGTGCGGGGTGGCATCGACGCCTGGTCCCAGC
>JBGTMW010000203.1:0-9684 GCA_041743365.1 Gemmatimonadaceae bacterium | reverse complement strand
CGCCGTGGCGCGCTTCACGACCGAGCACGCCGCGGAGCTCGCGCGTGGCCGGCGCCCGGATTCGCCGCTCACATCGAAGGACGTGGTCACCGGCGTCGTCGTCTCCTACGCCGGCAATGTCTTCGACGAGGTCGGATGGCTCTTGCCTCCGGTCACGGAGCTCACGCCCGGGGCCGCGATCGGTGACGGCGCCGATCCCGACGCGATCGCCGCTGGGCACGACATCGAAGCATTGATCGCACGCGAGCGCGAGGTGGTCGTAGAGTTCGAGCAGTGGCTGCTTTCCGGTGGACCCGGGCGGCGACGCGTGGGCGCGGGCACGGCCCGCCTCCACACGATGATCGCCGAGGCATTCGTCGACTGCCTCGTCGGCCACCAGGGCGCTACACTGCGCGCCGTCCACGAATACGACCTGCTTGTCTTCCTCTACGACTGGTTCCCGCGGAAGGTCATCATGAGCCGAGCCGACGGGATGCGCGCGCCGGTATCACTCGGCCGCTTCTTCGTTTTCCTCGCCGAGACCCGCGGAATCCTGTGCCCCTGGGCGCGGCCGATTCTCGATGCCCGTGAGGTGTACGCGGAGCGGCTGGATGAATTCCCGGGTGGATTCTGGTTTGATCGCGAAGTAAGGGATTGGCGCGCGGAGCTCGGTCCCGATCTGGTTGCCCGCGCATTCATTCCGGCCGATGACCTCGCCGGAGTCGGAAAGTGGGGCGACACGGTGGGCCCCGAGGAGGCGAGGCTGTACGACGAGCTCTGTCGTCGCTGGCTCCGATGGCGCGACGAGATCATCGAGGGAGGAATTACCGATCCCGCCGACGCCGGACGCCTTCTGGCGAGCCGCCAGAGTCAGTGGGAGACCAGCGGCCATCCTCAATACGCCGGTCGCTCGCCGAGCGATGTCGTGCGGCGCGAGCGCGCGGAGCGCGGGGCGCCAGGGTAGGGGGGCGATACCGGTGACCTCCGACGAGGTCCTGATAGCGCTCCCGATGGACGCGCCGGCTGTCAGACCGGTACCCTACCATTGGTGAAGGTCACTGGACAGTCGTGGACAACAACGTCCGTCTCATGGCTCCTGGATTAGATCGACATGGCTCAATCCGCCAAGTTCCAGCGCTGGGTCGACCTCATCGCCACCCTCCTCGCCCATCACGCGCCGATCACCTTCGATTGGATCGAGCGCGAAGTCCCCGGCTACGCGGCAAAGAACAAAGCCACCCAGAAGCGGATGTTCGAGCGTGACAAGCGCGAGCTCAAGGCGCTCGGCGTTCCCATCGAGAGCATCGGCGAGGAAGGCAGCGACGAATCCGCCTACCGGGTGTCCACGAAGGACTTCTACCTCCCGTATCTCGCCGTCTCCACGCCGCGCGGACTCGCGAAGCCTCCGCGCGTCGACAAGTACGGCTACCGCGCCCTGACAACCCTCGCCTTCGAGCCCGACGAGCTCGAGGTCGTGGCGGAGGGCGCCGAGCGCGCCCGCGCGCTCGGCGATCCGCTTCTCGCGGCTGATGTCGATTCGGCGATGCGGAAGCTTTCGTTCGACCTGCCGATCGGCGCAGTGAACGATCCTCGCACCACGCGGCTCATCCTCCCGCGCGACAGGCCCGACCCGGACGTCCTCGAGCAGCTCGGGCGGGCGTTGCTCGCGCGGAAGGGTGCGGAGTTCGACTACCGCACCATGGGCTCCGACACGAGCGCCCGACGGCGTGTCGAGCCGTACGGGCTCTTCTTCCTCAACACGCACTGGTATCTCGCCGCGCGCGATCTCGACAAGGACGGCGTCCGCAACTTCCGCGTGAGTCGGATCTCCGGTGTCGAGGTGAACGCAGCGCGCGAGGATTCGCCGGACTACGACATTCCGAAGTCGTTCCAGCTCCGCGAGCACGCGCGCTCCCGCCACCCATGGGAGCTCGGTGAGGGCGACGCGTATGAAGCGGTCGTTCAGTTCCGCGGCGACTCCGGCGCCACGACCGCTGGCGCGGCGCTCGGCGAAGCGGTCGGCGAGGATCCTCGTCATCGCCGCTTTCACGTGCGTCGCGTCGATGCATTTGCACGGTGGGTGATGTCCTTCGCCGGCGATGCGGTTCCACTCGGCCCCGCGAGTGTAGTCGATGAGTACCGTCGCCAGGTCGAGCAAACGGTGGACATGTACGCTTCGGCCGGCGCATCGCGCGCACAGGTGGCGCGATGAGTGAGACTGCGGCGACCCAGCTCAGGCGGCTGCTTCACCTCATTCCGCGCATCGCGGATGGCGAGAATCATCCCATCGCGGAGGTAGCCCGGATTGCCGATGCCGACATCAAGGTTCTTCTTGCCGACCTCGAGTCACTCGCGAATCGCTACGACGCACCAGGCGGTTTCGTCGAGGGTGTGCAGATTCTCCTCGACGGTCCGAACGTCGCGGTATTGTCGAACCACCTCCAGCGGCCGATGCGGCTCACGATGTCGGAGCTCTGCGCGCTCGAGCTCGGGCTGGCCATCCTTCGCGCGACGCGCGCTCCCGATGAGCTGGCGCCGATCGACCGGGCGCTGAAGCGGCTTCGCGCAACGATCACCCGGCTGCCCACTAACGACCGCCACGAAGGTATCCGCCACGCGGAGCTTGCGGCTGCGGGAGATACCGCCGGGCTCACGACGATCCGCGCGGCGTTGGCCGGTCACCGGAAGGCGCGCATCCGGTACCGGGGAGGCGCTGCCTCCGAGGCGTCGGTCCGCGTGATTGCGCCGTACAGCCTGGCATTCGCGAACGGAATGTGGTACGTCGTCGCGTACTGCGATCGGAGCGAAGGAATGCGTGTCTTCCGGATGGATCGGGTGGAGAATGCAGAACGGCTTTCCGAGACGTTCGATCCTCCGCAGGCATCGATAGTGGATGCAGTGCTGCGGGATGGCCCGTTTCATACTGACAAGCCGGACCGCATGACGGTGCGCTATTCCCCGAGAGTCGCGCGCTGGATCGCGGAGCGGGAAGGGAAGGAGCTCGCGGCCGATGGATCCCTTACGACGGAGCGTCCGCTCGCGGATCCGGCATGGGGGGTGCGGCACGTGCTTCAGTACGGGGCGGAGGCCGAAATCCTCGCGCCGCAATGGATGCGCGAGAAGGTGCTGGAGCGCTTGCGCGAGATGGCGCTCCCATGACGGAATACCCCGATCCGGGAACGACAAATACGGAGTTTGCAACATGAAGCTCTCCCTGAGAAGCGGCCTCGATCGCCTCCGGCCCTACCTCGCGCGGAATCCCATGCATCCCACGGTCGACCACATCGTCGACAACCGCGTCTTCCTCCTCGGGCTCGATGAACTGTACCGGACCGCCATCAAGCCGCACGAGCGTGGCGAGCTGCTCGAATGCGCACGAGCCGTCGCGCGTACCCTCAATGTGGCTCCTGCCAACGTACCGATCGAGGGCTACTACACCGAGAATGCGGAGCTGACGGAGTACTTCAAGCTCGTCCGCGCCTTGCAGGCAGAGGGGAAATCGTCTATCGGGCGCGTGGAGAGGATGCGGGAGTTCCGGCGTCTGCTCGAGGTGCTATCGTCTCCGATTTACGGCCGAGCGATGGATGTCGGCCTGCTTCTGCCGATCGGGCACGATCCTCTGCGCCAGGCACTGGCTGACGAGTGGCCGCGCTGGTCCTTGAACGGCCTCATCGATCGCGCATATCAGGTGTCGGTCGAGACGGGCGACTACTCACTCGTCGGGCTTGCTGTCTTGTCGCGCGACCCCGTCGTCGTCGCGGGACTGCGCGAATCCGTGGTGCTTTACAGTGGAAGATCCCGTGGGGCCGACATGCGTCCGCCGATACCGCGGTTCATTTGGCAGGTGGACGACGTACTTGCACAGCGAGCCGCACGCTTCGTTGCCGCGTTCAACACGTTGTTCGACGCGGATCTTCCCACGCCGATTCCGGACAATGCCGAGGAGTTCTTCTCGGCGGCCAAGCCGGCAGCCATCATCGGGCGGTGTGTGTGCATTGGAACGACGGACCCGCCCGCGATCCAATACTACCATTGGGCGATCTTCAGCCGTGACGGCGAGCTCTCCGTCGAGGACTTCTGGCATGATCAGCTCTGGACGACGGAACATTACCGCATTGAGTCGGCACGTCGCGATTTGCCGCCCCGGCTTCGCGACCTGCTATGAAGGCCTCGAGTCGACCAACCGCCCAGCACCACCTCGTCACCGTCTGGAATCCCTCCTACGCCGTCAACGCGATGGAGCAGCACCTCGCCGTGCTGCTCGATCTCGCCGATCACGTCGATCGCGACGCGCTCTCCGAGGACGCCCTCTACGTCTGGTGGGGCAAGGTCCGCTCACCGAACCGCCAGGCGCCGCAGGCGCACCTCGATGAGCTCCGCGCCGTCGCCCGCGAGATCGCCGATGGCACGCGCGATGAGACCCAGCTCTACCTGACCGACTACCAGTCGCTCTACGTCGGCGACGTGGATGGAATCGTCGAGGGCGATCTTCCGCCGCGCGAGCGACGGCACGTCCCCGCGTACTACGCGGCCGGCGACCTCTCCTGCGATTTCTGGTTCCGTCTCCGCGACATCCGCCGGCTCGTCACCGACGACATGCGCGCGGTGATCGAGGAGCTGAAGCAGCTCCGCAACGTGCACTATCACGATCGTCCGGTATCGCTCTTCGGCGGAATGGTGGACCTGCCGCTGTTCGTCACTCGTCCCGACGGCAAGCGCTTCTTCGATGAGGCGGAGCGCGAGGCGCAGACCGACGGCGCGCTATGGGCGGAGTTCGATGCCGAGTCCGGCGCAGGCGTCGCGGCGATGGAGCGCGACCTTCGCGAGAATCTTCTCGGCGAAGCAGCGTGGAATGCGCTCGAGCCGACGACGCGCGTCTTCATCGCAACCGCGGAGAAGCTGCTTCGCGAGCACCGCACCGATCCAGCGTTCGACTTCGGTCCGGTGATGACGAGCTTCTCGAAGGCCCTCGAGGTGCAGGTGAACGCGGTACTGCGTCGAGCGCTCGTGAAGGTTCCGCCGTCGAGCCGGCGGGTGAACCTCGACGGCCGGACGGTCGATATCGCCGAGCAGCGCGCGCTCGGGCTCGGCCAGCTCGTCTCGGCAATCGCCCGCGAGCGGGATCTCAACGCGGCGCTCACGTCGGCGCTCGTTCACGGTGCGTGGTTCACCGGAAGCCTGCCCGCGATCCTCGATGACTTCCGCGGCGCCCGCAACGAGGGGACGCACGAGTCCCGCGTCGATCGCGCGACTGCAGAGCGATGGAGGAACCGGCTGCTCGGGGTCGGGTGCGCCGGGGATTTCGTGGAGCTCGCGAAGGTGAAGGTCAAGTAACCATTTCCTCACGTCGCACAGCTATGGCATGAACCTCCGCGACCGCTACGTCGGTGCACTCCTCGGCCTTGCCGTCGGTGATGCTCTCGGCACCACCCTCGAGTTCCGCCGCCCCGGAACCTTCGAGCCGATCACCGACATGGTCGGCGGCGGACCCTTCGGCCTGAAGCCTGGTCAGTGGACCGACGACACCTCGATGGCGCTGTGCCTCGCCGAGAGCCTGCTCGAGTGCAGGGGGTTCGATGGTCGCGATCAACTCCAGCGCTACGTCCGATGGAGGGACGAAGGGCACTGGTCGAGCACCGGCCGCTGCTTCGACATTGGCAACACTGTCAGTGATGCCCTCGCGACGTTCGAGCGCACGGGCGCGCCTTTCAGCGGGCGGACTGACGAAAGTGCGGCCGGGAATGGATCGCTGATGCGTCTCTCTCCGGTGCCGCTCTTCTTCGCGACAGATGCAGACCTTGCCATTCGCATGGCAGCCGACAGCTCGCGAACCACCCACGGAACCGCAATGGCGGTCGATGCCTGTCGGTATTTTGCGGGCCTGATTCTCGGCGCACTTGCCGGCGTGGCGAGGGCCGAGCTTCTCGCGCCTCACTACTCGCCTGTCGCACGGCTCTGGAGGCGCGAGCCATTGCATCCAGCCATCGCGGAGATTGCCGCCGGCTCCTTCCGAACGAAACAGCCGCCCGCCATTGAGGGCACCGGCTTCGTGGTGCGATCCCTGGAGGCGGCGCTATGGGCGTTTGCTTCCACTCGCGATTTCGCGAGCGGCGCGCTCGCCGCGGTGAACCTCGGCAACGACGCCGACACGACAGGGGCTGTCTTTGGGCAGATCGCGGGAGCGTGTTACGGAGTCGACGCCATCCCTCCGGCGTGGCGGGCAAAGGTTGCGATGGCCAATGACATCATCGCGATGGCCGAGCGGCTCGAACGCTCCGGGGCGAGGTGATCCGCGCACGACCGCTTTCCTCGAAGCCTTGACTCCACGTGCCCGGCGAGCGTACGCTCGGCCGTGAAACGGATCGATGCCGCACCCCCGAGATCCGATGACAGCGACACCGACCGGAGGGCGCGGAGTAGAACCAGGACTTGAATTCGATCAGCACCGAAATGCCCTCAATTGATGGCACGCTCCGGCTTCGGTGGTGGCACTCTCCGGCGTGCCCCCTTGCGCCCTCGCTCCGCCGCCGAGCAGACTATGCCCATGCCCGCCTCCGCCCGCCATTGGACCGCCGACCAGGTGCGCGCGATGCAAGGCGAATCGCCCGCGTGGCCTCGCTACGAGCTCATCGACGGCGAGCTCCTTGTGACGCCGGCGCCGCGCCCCATCCATCAACGCGCGGTGTTCCTGCTCGCTCGGCTTCTGGCGGAGTACTTCGAGAATGGCGGCCTCGGCGAGGTCTGGACATCACCCGCCGACATCGAGCTCCAGTCCGGAACCATCGTCCAGCCGGATGTGTTCGTGGTACCGCGGTCGCCTTCCCTTCCGGTGGCGTCTTGGCGTGAGCTCGATGTACTGACGCTTGCCGCCGAGGTTTCGTCGCCTTCGACCGCCCGTTGGGATCGCGTCACAAAGCGCCGATTCTTCGGACGCAAGCAAGTGGATCAATACTGGGTGGTCGATCTGGACGCGCGTATCATCGAGCGGACGGTGCCTGGCGATTCGAAGGTCGAGCTGTCGGACACGCAGATCGAGTGGTTCCCGACCGGTGCGTCAGTGCCGTTCACACTCGACGTTCGACGGTTCTTCGCGCGCGTTCACGGTGAGCCGTAGCCGGCGACTCCGAACGGCCGCTCGTGGAGCCAGCGCTCGCGTCACGCCCGAGTCCTCCTTGACCCGCACGCCCGGCCGCCGTAGCGTGAAACCACTACCGTCACTTGCCATCCGTATCACGCTCCTCGAATCGGAGAATCCAGTGCGTTCATTCCAGCGCTCCGCCATGCTCGCCGGCTCCATCGCCGCAATGCTCATCGCCGTCTCGTGCAGCTCGGACGCGCGAAGGACCACCGACAGCGTCGCGGGCGCGACCACCGATCCGGCGATGCTCTCGCTCGGCGAGATCGCGGGAACCTGGAACATGCGCTCGGTTCCGGAGAGCGGCGCCGACACGGCCGCAACGACCTACGTGCTCGATGCGAAGGCCGACACGGCGGGGTGGACGATCACCTTTCCGAATCGCGAGCCTGTACCGGTCCGCGTGTGGGCGCAGGGAGACAGCATCGTCACGGAGTCGTCGTACCAGAGCGTGCGGCGGGCGGGCGTGCAGGTGACGACGCACAGCGTGTTCCGGTTCCGCGGCGACAGCCTCGTCGGCAATTCGGTCGCGCGCTATTCCACTACTGGCGCGGACTCGGTGCTGCGGCTGCGGTCGTCGGGAGTGCGGGCGCGGTAGCGGCCGAGGCGTCGTAGGGGCCGTTGTGCCCCCACGCCGCCATCGGGTCGAGTGTCGCTCGAGCCTACCTGTTCGCCCCGCCCTGCATGAGGAAACCATGGATCATGCCCGCGGCGTCGGCGAAGGTGCCGGCCATGTCGTGCTGCGGATTGATCCCGAAGATCCGCGTCCAGCGAGCACCGGGTACATCGACCTGGCTCAGGCCGTTGTTGTCGCGCACGAAACCATGCGAGTCCACGGCGTTGAAGTAGCCCACCACCGTACCCGTCGGGCTGACATCCCATGCCTGCGTGAACGTCGCGCCCGGATAGCCGAACTCGCTGTACACGCCCCGTGTGATCACGTACGCGCGCGCCAGCAGCGGCGCGGTGAAGGAGATCCCCGCGATCACTCCGCCGCCCGGAGTCACGCCGTTGTGCATCGTCGACGGCAACGCTTCGAACGAGCTTACCCTGCTGCCGCGCTGGATGTAGCCCCGCATGTCCATCAAGAAGTTCGTATCGTGGAAGCAGCCGGCGATCTCACCGGACGGGCTGATCTTGATAGGAAGCGTATGAAGGTGGTTGGCGACGGAAATGTCGGTGTAGATGCCGTCCCTCAGCAGGAAGCCGAAGGTTCTCGGGTTGGCCGCCTTTCTGTATCGCCCCACGATGTCGCCCTGCGGGTTGATACCCCACGCTTCCGTCGAGATGGCCAGGGGGAACTTTATCGTCGTGATCTCGCCATCGTCCCAAAGAAAGCCGTGTGTCCCCGTCGCACCGGTATACGAGCCGACGACCTGGCCAACCGCATTGACGCCGAATGCCCGCGTGGCGAAGGCGCCAGGCACGTCGATCTGCGTGATCCCTGCCTCCTCGAGCGACATTATCGATGACATACTGCCGAACGAGGTCTCGCCGGAACCGTCCTCGATTCCACCGCCCATGACCGCCATCATGATGTCCTCGTCATCGGTCATCATGCCTGACAGGGACAGGCTGGCGGCGCCTGCCGCGGGTGGGTCACCCACCTCGACTGGCGACAACGGTCCCGACTCGGAGCAGCCGGCGACCAGCAGGGCGATCAGAACGGCAGCAGGGTACGGGCTTTTCATGTGATCTCCTCCACAGGGAATAGGATGGTTCGTCAGGCCCAGGGCTCGCCGAGCGTGAGCGCTTCGCCGCAGCTCCAGGACCCGCACATGTAGACGTGAATGCTCGCGGGACGGGACGAGCCCGCCCCGCCACACGGGCCAGCCTTGCAGCCGCAACCGGCGGAGGCGTATTGTAGGGACCCGTAATCACCTGATTATCCCCTCGCGATATCCTCGGCGGTCGTCCATGATGCGGCTTCGGTTCTTCGGCGGATTTCGGCTCGAGTCGCGGGAGCTGACCGGGAGGGCGGCGCAGCGAAAGCGGCTGGCGCTCCTGGCCGCTCTCGGCACCGCGCCGGGCCAGACGCTGAGCCGCGACAAGCTGATCTCCCTGCTCTGGCCGGAGTCCAGCACGGACCGCGGGCGACATCTTCTCGCCTCTTCGATCTACGACCTGCGCCAGGCGCTTGGCGAAGATGCACTTCACTCGGTGGGCGACGACATCGTCCTCAATCCCACGCGGATCGACAGCGACGTGACGGCATTCGAGGCGGCCCTTCGCTCCGGAGACCGCGAGAGCGCGGTCGCACTCTATGCGGGGCCCCTGCTCGACGGGTTCTTCGTAACCGGCGCGGCCGAATTCGAGGAATGGGTGGAGGAGAAACGGAGCCGGCTGGCGCGGCAGTACCTGAAGGCGCTGGAGTCGCTAGCTCGAGAGCGCGAGGCAGCCGGTGATCGTCGCGGTGCCGTGGAGTGTTGGCGGCGGCGCGCCGAGGCGGAGCCTCTGTCATCGAGCGTCACGCTCTCACTCATGCGGGCGCTGGAGGCCGCCGGCGATCGGGCAGGCGCGTTGCGACAGGCGGAAGCGAATGCCGCTCTGCTGCGCGCAGAGTTCGGCGC
>JBGTMW010000202.1:0-2001 GCA_041743365.1 Gemmatimonadaceae bacterium | reverse complement strand
GCCGCGAGCGCAGCGATGAACGGCGCGATCTGGCGGCTCTCTAATCGAAGCCGATGATCCGCCATGGCTCCCGTCAGCGAGTAGATGCCTTCAACGGCGTAGAGCCGGTTCATCGCGCCGCCGGAGGCTCCCGCCTGCCGTCCAGCCGCGAACCCTCGCGCGTGCCGGATCATCTCCGGGTCGGTGAGAAGGGGGTCGGCGTCGAGGCAGAGAATCACCGACGCGCGATCGAACCGGAGCACGACGTCGAGGTCGCGCCCGGTAACCTGCCGCAGTCCGGCGAGCCGGTTCTCGTCGCTGACGGCGTCGTAGGTCGCCCATTGCAACTTGGGGTAGCGCGCGCGCAGCTCAGAGGTCAGGCGCGCCATGGTCGGCGAGGAGAAGGACTCCGAGAGTACCCCAAGGCCCGCCCCGCCGTCGGCGGTATGAGTGGCCGACAGCGACTCCCAAGCCGCCACGAAATCGTTCCAGGACTTCTTTTCGCCCTTGAGCGTGACTGATTGCGAACGGTCGGGATCGTAGAGGCCGAGCACCGACGCCTGGATGCGCGAGCTCGAAGCGCCGAGCGTTGAGGGGTGCGAGGGATTTCCCTCGATCTTGGTCGGTCGTCCTTCGTGACTCTCGACGATGACGCCGTAAGCGCTCCGGCGGAACGGCATGGTCGTCGCATAGTAGCGGGGGATCCCGGGGACGATATCCTCGGGGGCGGTGCCATAGGGAACAATCTCTTCGACGGGGCGCCGGCACCCCGCGAGCCCCGCGAGCGACAGCGAGGCGCCCAGGAGCATCATCATTTCGCGCCGCGTGACTCCTTCGGGAAGCTCCGAGGCGCCCTCCTGGAACTCCCGCTCGAGAGCCGCGCGGAATTCGGGGCGTTGCTCGATCTGCGCCAGACTTCGCCAATAGGTTTTCATCGGTGGCACCCCGAACAATCCGTCGGCGGCTTGACTGGTCGCTCGCGATCGAGCTGCGACGCGAGCGTTGTCACGTCCCGAGGGGGGGTCCACTTCATGTTGGTGACCTGCGAGACGGGGCGTCTGAAGGGGGCTGGGTTTCGGTGGCAGTCGAGGCACCAGCTCATACTGAGGGGCGTTGTCTGGGTGACCGTTTCCATCTCGTCGATGCGGCCGTGGCAGGTGACGCAGCCGACTCCTGCGGCCACGTGTGCGTTATGGGCGAAGTAGGCGTAGTCGGGGAGATTGTGGACGCGAATCCAGCGCATCGACCGACCGCTCGCGGCGCTGTCCAGAATCGGTGCGAGCGCCTCGCTGTCCCTCTTCACGGTCTGATGGCAGTTCATGCAGGTCTGCGTGGGCGGAACGTTCGCGACGGGAGAAATCTCGACTGAGGCGTGACAGTATCGGCAATCGAGACCGAGCTCGCCGACGTGGAGCTTGTGGCTGTACGGGACGGGCTGTGCGGGACTGTAGCCTACGTCCGTGTACCACGGGGAGAAGTAGTACCAGATGCCCGCGATCGCAAGCATCGGACCGAGGCCGCCTGCGATGGCCGCCACCATCGGGAGCTTGTTCCACCAGGAAGGGAAGATCTGGCCCAATGGTTAAGACTCCCAGGCGCTGGAGGACAGTTGCCCAGGCCTCGGGTTCGCCAGGAACTGTGATGAGGCATCCGCACGCCACCAAAGAATTCGTTGCACAGGGGACGACCGAGGGTCCCGTTGCTTTTCGAGGCGCATCTTATCCACGAACGGAACGAGCGTCAAGCGCGCGTCCTCCCGCGCGGGATTATTTGCCGGTGGACGATCGGCTCACGCAACTCGTCGCGGTCACGGGGATCTTCTTTCTCGCCATCCTGCTCGGACTTACGATGATCGACTACGGGTCGCGCTCGTGGGTCAACCCGCCGGCGCTGCTGCAGTAGCCGCCGGCACGCCAGTCGCCGCCGCCAGGCTGGGCAACGGGCATCACTCGGCGCGAATGGCGGTAATCGGATCGATCGCCGTCGCGCGGCGCGCAGGCACCAGCGTTCCGAACACCGTCA
>JBGTMW010000201.1:0-3749 GCA_041743365.1 Gemmatimonadaceae bacterium | reverse complement strand
GCCCCCCAAGGTGTCGGCACCGAAGCCGGCAGCCGCGACCAAGCCCGCGCCAGCCAAGCCAACGGACCCCGCGACGAAGCCTGCCGGCGCGAAGCCAGGTAGCGGACAGTGAGCACGGCCGACACTCCGCTGGCCGGTGGCGAGCGGGATGCGCCACACCCGGTGAACGCCGAGTCCGCTGTGTCCACCGATCAGGTGAAGTCCGCGCTCCGAAAAGTGAAGGACCCCGACCTCAACCTGAACATCGTCGACCTGGGTCTGGTTTACGGAATCGCGGTCGAAGGAACGACGGTGAAGGTCGACATGAGCCTCACATCGCCGGGATGCCCGTCCGGCCCGGAGATCATGACCGATGCGGAGCAGCAGATTCGCGCGCTGCCCGGTGTGGCGGATGTGGCGATGAACCTGGTCTGGTCGCCACCCTGGACGCCCGAGCGGATCGAGCCCAGGGTCCGCGCGTATCTCGGGTTCTGAGCCAACGGGCGGGTCCTGAGCCAGCCCGGGGATTTTCAGCCGGCCCTCGGGTTCTGAGCCGCCGGCTCGCCGCTCTTGGCTAGGGGAGGATCTGTCCGGCTCCCCGGCCGAACCGCGGGTTCACCACCGAGTTGAAGATCGACCCGAAGGTGTAGCGCAATCCAACGGACATGTCATACCGGTAGTCGGTGCGGAGCGCCCGAAGCTCCAGCAGCACTTCCTCGGGCGTCGCATCGCGCTTCACGATGGCGAGCTGGTCGCGCAGGAGCGACGCGCTGCCGCCGAGGTCCAGGGAGAGCCCGCGGAAGAGCCGGATCTCCAGTCGCCCATCCAGGACGACGCGGTACTGGGTGAAGTCATCGAGAAAGCCGGCCGTTTCGAGCTCCGCGTCGCCTGATCCCCACGGCTGCCGGACATCGTATCCCACGATGAAAGACTGCGATGGCCGGATCTCCGACATCCGATCGAAGATCGTTTCCTCCTCATACTCGAAGGACGATATCCCGACGGAGTACTGAAGCGTGAGCTGCCGCCGCGTCGCTTCGGCGTAGGGCCAGACGCTGTACTCGATTGCCGGGGCTGCGCGAAGCGCGAGCCTGGTGTTCTCGAACGTCGAGGATCCGAGGGTGGCCTGCGCACCCATTCCCCAGTGGTCTCCGAGGCTTCGAACGACGACTGCGCCGACTCCGTACTCCTCCCTGATGGTCTTCACTACCCTCAGCGTGTCGTCCTCCTCGAACTCGCGCCGGTCGCGCGTGAGCTCGACGTCGGCCGACATGCCGATCTTCCAGCGTTCGGTCACGCGCGTCGCATCGAACGACGTCTCCGTGTCGAACTCACTCTGCTGCTCCTCCCGCTCCACCGATCCGTCAGCGGCGATCTCGAACACCCATGCATTCCACGGATCGCTCGCGCCCGGCTGGAGTCCACTTCGGCTCTCGTCTTCCGGGTCATCGAGCGTGAGACGGAGCCGGCTGCCCTGCGGCGTCCGGAGGACGTAAGGGACGAGGCCGAGCTGAATCGCTCGCGTGAGCTGCTCCCGCACCGCGTCGTCCGTCGCGCCAGGCTCGGTGACGATGCGAATCGTATCGGACAGGGCCGCGAACGATTCGATGCCGAGGAGGTTGATGGTGTATTCCGATCCCCCTCCGCCGGTGCCGATCTCCGTGACGAGGATGTGCACGTCCGCGACCGTCCTGTCCCGGACGTACGCGACCCACGGCATCTCGGTCCGCAGATAGTCGAATTCGCACTGATCGCAGTCGACAAAGACGCGCAGGTTCTCGCGCCGGACCCCCAGACCCGCAGGCTCCTGGGCCGGGAGTTCGACCACACCGACGGCGAGGGCCGCAATTCCGCGGCACAGCCACCTGAATGCCACGCTGGTCACTCCGAGTAGGGTGAGTCCGGCTCCCTGGCCGGCGTCGCCGCTTCGGCCGAGCGTCCCGCGAACACCGACACGAACTTCTCCCCAAGCTCGGCGATCTGCCACTGCCTGAGCTCCCTGATCTCCGAGAGCCGATCGACCGAGCCGGGTTGCATCCGTGCGATGGTCTCGAGCCGGTCGCGGGAGCAGAGCACGCCGGGGTCCAGGTCCAGTCTCGCGGCGGCCGCATCGCGCGCCGCGCGAAGCCGGGCGACGTTCTCCTCGAAGTCGGGATCGCGCTCGAAACGCGGCGGCCTCGGAAAGCGTGGCAGCTCCGCATCCGGGAGAGCGAGGCCGCGACGCACCGCGTCGACGAGCTCGCCTCCGCGACGCTCGAGCAGGCTCCGGGGCATCCCCTTGATGGCGGCGAGTGCCTCGCGCGTCGCATCTCCGATCCGTGCGATCTCGAGAAGCACATCGTTGCTCATCACGCGAAACGTCGCCCTGTCCACCTCACCTGCGACCGCGTCGCGCCACGCGACGATCTCACGAAGTACGCCCAGCTCGCGCCGATTGAGGTCGCGCGCACCCTTCATCCGCAGGAACGCCGCAACCTCCTCATCGGGCGACCAGCGAGTTCCTTCCAGCCGCCGGAATTCCTCCTCGGCCCACGACCGTCGTCCCGCAATTTCGAGCTCGGCGCGCATTCGGTTGCGCAGCTCGATGAGATGCTTCGTGTCCTGCGCGGCATAGTCGAGCATGTCCTGGGTGAGCGGTCGCATCGACCAGTCCGCGCGCTGGTGCTTCTTCTCGAGCTTGACGCCGAAGTAGCGCTCGAGAAGGGCCGCGAGGCCGAAGGCGCGAATACCGAGGAGCTGCGCCGCGATCCGCGTGTCGAAGATGTTGCGGACGTGCCAGCCGTAATCCTGGTGCAGGAGACGCAGGTCGTAGTCGGCGTCGTGAAATATCACCTCCACCGACGGATCCTCGAGGACTGCGCCGAGGCCGGGTGGCGCGTTCATGCCCAGTGGATCTATGATTGCGCTGCGCTCGACGGTCGAAAGCTGGAGCAGGTAGATGCGATCGACGAAGCGGTGGAAGCTCGCGCCCTCCGTGTCCAGTGCGAGGATTCGGGTCGGCGTGATCGACCGCATGAAGTCCTCGACCGCTTCGGGCGTAGCGAGATACGGAAGTGGCTCCTCGGAGCGCGTGATGGTGCTCGCGTGCGGTGGCGACATGACGGTGTAATGTAGCGATGTCCACGCGCAGGCACCCCGTTTGCCTTGACTCGGAGACATGGAGACTGATACCCCGTCGTCCGGCCGCGGCCGGACGAGCGATCCCGTCGTGTCGACGCCCACATCTGCCGGGTCACCGTCGTCCGGCGACGAATTCGGTCCGCGACGCCCGAAGGAGCGCCGGAGTCGCCACATGGGTTGGCGAAGCCAGGACGTGCTGCGGGCGGCGGCGCTCGTCATCGCGATGTACCTCGCGATCCGGCTTCTCTGGTTCGCCTATCCGCTGGTCCTCACGACGTTCCTCGGGGTGCTGTTCGGCCTGGCGGTGTCGTCGGGAGTCGACAAGCTCGAAAGGTTCGGGATTCGTCGCGGCATAGCGGCGGCGCTGATCGTATTCGGATCGCTGGGCGCGCTCGGCGGGGTCGTCGCGTGGACAGCGCCGACCCTGAGGGAGCAGTCGCGCGAGTTGCAGACCCGGCTTCCCGAGGCAATCGACAAGCTCGAGGGTTGGATAAACTCACAGCGCGGCGGCTTCATCGGCTCGCTGGTCGGGGGAAGCAGGGCGACAGGCGAGGCTGTCGGGGCGGCGGTCCCCGGCGGTGATTCAGCCTCGTCGGCCGGCCAGCGGCCGGATTCGGCTGCCGGCGCCACCGGAGGCGGGCAGGAGGCGG
>JBGTMW010000200.1:0-9229 GCA_041743365.1 Gemmatimonadaceae bacterium | reverse complement strand
GACTTCCGCGCGCACCGGGCGGGATGCGCGGCGCGGTGGGCGGTTCCCGTCCCAACGGGCGCGGTAGCCGCGAACATCGACGTGCGCGAACGGCCCTCGGGGACCCATCGCGGCGTAGGTTCCGACCCCGCCCACCAGGTCGGGATACAGCCTCTCGATGCGGTCCACTGCGTGAAGGATCACCTCGGCATCGCGAGTGTTCAGGCGGCCATCGAAGTTGAGATCATCCATCCGCCCGTCGCCATCGGCGTCGATGATGATGTCCGCTCCGTCGCCGAACTGATGCCGGCTGTCGCGCGCCCCCCCGTCCTCGCCGATCCCGTACTGGTTGTGGTGCGGCGTTCTAAAACCCGACAACACGATCATCTTCGATGCGGGAACTCCCCTCGCGTTGAGATCGGCGATCACCAGCTCGAGCTTGTCGAGCAGCTCCTCGCGAAGGACGAGATACTTTGGCCAGATGTCGTTCTGGTCGTGCGTGATGAAATCCCTCAGGCGGAAGTGCTCGGATACGAAGAGGTCCTGGTTCTCGCGAGTGACCTCGATGAAGCCCTCGGGGTTTACATAGGCTCCGGAGGAAACGACCCGGAGCTCCCCCGGCCAGAACCCCATGCGATAGCGGCCCATCTTGTCGCCGCGCTTCGCGGCGAATGGGTAGAGCGAGACGAACGCGAACGGTTTCCGGGCAGAGTCGCCCTGGGCCGGATAGATGCCCGGACCACGATCCAGGACCCGGGAAATGTGTGGGAGCGCGGTGCTCAGCGACTGGGTCAGAAGCCGCACGCGGAGCTTGCCGCTGAGACCGAACAGCGAATCGGTGACGAAGTTCGCGAGTTGGGACGACGCGGTGGGCGCGGGCGCGGCATAAACGACGGCCGGGCCGATATTGACGGTGCCGCCGAGCGCGGGGACCGGATCGGTGGAATACCTCCAGCCCGCGGCTGCGATCAGCGCGAAGCACAGTAGCACGAAGGGCCGTCGCTTGTCGTCGCGACGGCGGCTGGGGGTTACCCGTCGATTCAGCGTAGCGCTCTCCGTTGAGATGTAGCGGTGCGGCGTGCCGATTCTCACTGAATAGACGACGGAGAGCGGCCAAATGTAAGCTGGCCGCACGGTCAGAAAGTGATTCGCGGCACCTGCGGTCGGAGGGTGGCTCCGAGTCGTCATGCCAGGGTCATTTTCGAGTCAAGCTATTGTAGTGTCGAGCTATAGCCGGGAGCGGACATTTACGCTGTCCAGTCGGTCAGGCGGTTCCAGTCCTTGTCGGGCGCCGGGCTGGCATCGACGAAGAATCCTGGTCGGATGCAGCGGATTGAGCGGATGAAAGGGCGAACTGCTTTGTATCGAGTTTTAGAGGTTCGCGACCGAGCTAAACGGGTTGGGCTCGGGTCCATGGGGAATCAGCCCGAATCCCGGGAGACGCGGAGAGCGCCCGGATCATCTGTGACGATTCCCGCTATCCCGATGCTCCACAAACGGCGGGCGACGACGGGGTCGTTCTCGACCCACGTATGCACGGCGAATCCCAGCGCGCGCCCGGCTCGGGTGAACGGCTCCGGCGGAATTCTGAACCCCCAGTGGCGCCTCGGAACGAAGATCGCCTGGTAGGGGACGCGGGCTGGCAGTCGACGCAGGAGCGACCGCGCGAAGAGCGTCATCATCTCGCTCTGCCCGGCGCCGGTAACCGTCGATCCATCCCGAAAGCCGAAAATGGATCGATCGTCGAAGGAGACGACCAGGGACCGGTTGAGGGAGCTGGTGCGCCAGAGAATCCGCTTGACCGGATCAGCTGCAGCCCGCGCCTTCAGCTCGATCAGCAGTGGCATCCGGGGGAGGGCGGTGACGACCTCCTCCAGCGACGGGACGCCGATTCCGCGGCCGCGCCAGGGAAATGTGCGGCCTCCGTCGCGGGTGAAGCGGGATCCGGCGTCGGCTTCACGCAGCCGATCGAACGGATTCGCGGCAACGTCGAACGCGCGGCCCGTGGTCCGCTCGAGCGTTGCATCGTGCACCACGACGGGAACTCCGTCGGCGGTGAGCCGGACGTCGAGCTCGATCGCATCCGCCCCCGCGCGCTCGGCGAGCCGGAAGGATGGAATCGTGTTCTCCGGCGCATGGGCCGCCGCACCTCGATGACCGATGATCAGGCGTCGAGTGGAGTCCAGCAGTATGTGTGCAGGGGGCTCGGTGGGCTTCGGCACTGATGAATCTACCATTGGTGCGAATTACGCGGGGGAGCGACAGAACGTGTCGCTCCCCCGCGTACCCCGTACTACTGCGGATGAATCAGAACGTGTACTGCAGGCGCGTCATGATGAGCCGCCCGATCTGCGCTCCGCCAATGAACTGGATGTGTTCCTTGTCCAGCAGGTTGGTGGCGTTCACCGATATCATCGCCTGAGGAAAGAGCGCGGGCTTGAAGGAGAAGCCCGCATCGAGGAGCGTGTAGGCCGGGACCCTCCCGATGTATACGCCGGAGTTTGCCGGAAAGCCGGCGACCCACCGGTTGCGCAGCTCCGCGCTGAACGCGCCCAGGGCTCCGCCGCCGCCGGGAGTTCTGTAGCGTGCACTCACCGATCCCTTGCTCGCGGGTGCGTTGAGCGCGATGTCGTGGCCGCCGACCTGCTTGGCGAAGAAGTCCTTGTTCACATACGAGTAGGTACCCGCCAGCGAGATTCCGCCGTCGAACCTGTAGTCCACGCCCAGGTCGCTTCCCCACAGGTCCACCGTTCCGAAGTTCCGGTAGGCCAGGACGATATCAGTGGGATTGTTTAGCGGGTGATCGAGGTTGACGACGCCGAGCGGAACTCCGGTTGTAGCAGTCGAGGTGGCGTTGGGCACGCCGCCCATGCCCATGGCGATGACGGGCGCGAGCTGCGCTGCGGCCGCGGCACCGACGACGGGCGTCAGGTTGGTCGTCAGATAGGGAATGAGACTCGTCCGATCGAGGAAGACGTTGGGGGTCTCGACGATCAGTGGTCCGACGAAGTTCTCGCGACGCTGCGTCCAGACGTCAACGCTGAGGCCGAATCGATCCGCCAGTGATCCGCGATATCCGACTTCATAGGCGTTCGTGATGGTCGGCTCGATCGCCGTGAGGTCTGTGACGTCGGCAGGCTGAACGTCCTCGAATTTCTGGGACGTCGGATTGAGCCGGCGCAACTGCGTGCCAACATTGTCGGCAGCTGCAGGCGACGTCGTCCGCAGACGATTCACCACCGCGGCGGCACCGGGACCGCCGATCTGCGCGGCGAGCTGAGCCTCGAGGCCGCCGGCAATCAACGCTGCCACCGCTGCCTGATATAGAGGCGATGCGAGCGCCGGCATGAACGGCGAGGTCGGCACGAAGGGCGAGCGCATGCAGAGTCCATTGCCCACGCCACCGGTGCAGCTTCTCCTGAACTGGAACCCCTCTGGCGGCGTGCCGAGAGCGCGAACTATGTAGCTGGCAGTAGGTCCCAGAGGAATCGCCCCGACCTGGAGGTCCAGGAAGAGATTGTTGGTGCTCGGCGTGGAGAACGCGCGGTTGTAGGTGACGCGGAAGCCCTGGTTTTCCGAGGGCTGCCAGAGCAGTCCCGCGCGTGGAGAGAAGACCGCGTCGTCGAGCCGGCTGTGCTTGTCCACGCGGACTGCCGCCACCAGCTCGACGTTGGTCAGGAGCTGCGTACGCGAATGCAGGTATCCGCCGATCTCGGTGACCTCGTCATCGTCTTCGTTGCGCCCGTTGATCGTCCCCTCTGTCTGCGGTGTCGTGAGCTGGTAGTCGAGGCCGTAGATGAAATCCATCCGGCTGGTCAGCCCGGTGCCATGCTGGAGCTGGCCGACCAGCTGAGTGGACTTGTCCACGATGACGCCGCGGTCGGGATTGGTTCTGTTGCGAAGCAGGAACGTCTCGCCCGCGTCGCTCTGGTTGAGGAACACCTGACCAAACAGACGGCCGCGCGAGGCTCGAAGCTGGTATGCGTTGAACACCCAGTCGCGGATCTGCGCCGCGCCGAGCCCGGTGGGCTCGATGGCGCTTCCTGCCTGGGCACGTCCGTAGGTCGCGATGATGTCGGTCCCCGCCGCGGGGCGGAAGTCGAGACGTATCTCGCCGGCGTACTTCTCGAGGTCGAAGTCACGCTGGGTGCCTTCGCTCAACTCGGCCTGGTCCTCACTGAAGAAGTCCTCGCCCTTGAAGTACTCGAACGACGCCTTGTACCCGAACCGTTCGTTGACCGTCGCGCCTGCATGTCTGACAGCGCCACGGAAGATCGACTGATTGCCTGCGTCCAGAGTGAAGGTCGTTCCCCTGGAGTCGATCGGCGAGCGGGTGATCACGTGCATGACGCCGCTCGATGCATTGGGTCCGTACAGTGCCGAGCCCGGGCCGAGCACGACCTCGATGCGCTCGATGTCCTCGTTGGTCGTCGGGCTCAGATATGGCACGTTCACTCGCAGCGAGGGAACGAACGCGAAGCGATGGTCGGTGAGCGTGAGGAGCGTGCCGGAGAAGATGTTGTTGAATCCACGCGCGACGACGTTCGACTGAATGATTCCCCCCTTCACGACGTCGATTCCCGGAATCGTCGCGACGTGGTCGACGACGGTCACCGAGGGGCGCTCGTTGATCTGCTCGTACTGCACGGCGTGCGCGGAGGCGATCGACTCGGTGGCCTTCTGGACCTCGCCCTGCACGGAGATGATCTCGGGGTTGAGGACGCTGGCGTTCAGCTGGAGCTGGACCCCCAGCATTGTGGGTGCGGCTTCCGCGACGGTGACTGTCTGCTCGGCCGGCCGGTAGGAGATGGCACGCACCCGGAGGGTGTAGGTGCCAGCCGGTACGTTGCTGATCCGGTAGGCGCCATCGCTCGTCGTGACGACGGAGCCGGCCGAGGCACCGGCGGCGGTGAGGAGCACCACGGTTGCGCCCCCAATGCCGTTTCCATCGGCATCGGTTACGGTTCCCGTCACGTAGCCTGTCTGGGCCTGGGCCGAAGCACTCGTGAAAAGCACCGCGAGCAGGGTCAGGGCTAACCTGAGCACACGCATCATGCAGACACCTCTAGCGTTGGAGTCGAAGACCTTGATGACAGCATTGCGGGATGCACGGAGCACTGGCCCCGGCGAGTTCTGACGGAGGTCAACGTGGCGCTCGTGAGACCGGCGCGAACTCCGTAGGTTGACGTAGTCGCCGCGTCGGGCTGACGTAGCCGAGCGTGGCGGGGCTACAATACGTCCCGGCGCAAAATACGCAATACACGCGACGCACACTGGGGGCACTGCCCCGGCACCCGGCAACGGCAACGAGTCGCTTGACAATGCCGGGATTACGCCTCGAGAGCCCGCTATCCCTACCGGGGAGCAGGGACCGCAAAGCGGTTCCGCGCCCGGTCCCACACCACCCTGCCGCCCACGACGGTGTAGTCCCCTTCGCCGCGAGGATCTGATCCGTCGGGATTGTGAAGGGGTCCCGATCCATCACCACCAGGTCGGCAAGACGCCCCGGCGCGAGCGTTCCCTTCACGTTCTCGAGGTGATCGGCCCGAGCGCTTCCGTACGTGTAACAGGGGCACCAGTCGGCCACGAAGATGTGGCGCGCGACCGCCAAACCGCCAGCGTTCCCGTGTTTATCCGGGGATCAGCGAGGCCACGACGTGAGTGATCTCATCGTCGGCGACGTTGAATCGATAGTCGATGGAGATCCTCGTGGGATGGCCAAGAGCCGGATCGTACGTCACCTCGAGCAGGTCGGCCCTGTTGTCGATGGCGTGTGCAATGATCGCGAAGAGCCCGGGGATCGTCGGCAGGCCGTTCACGATCGACACCGGTACCGGGTCGTCGCGCTCGAGATAGCGCACCGAGCTGATTACACCGGACTGCACCTCGATCTCCGTCGGTGTCAGGAACTCCGTTCCGCAGTAGCATGCGCGGCGATAGGTGAAGCGGTACGAAGTGATCTGACCGCTCTCCCATTTCGACCGCTGACGCTCGAGCTCCGGCAGCTGATCGTTCCCGACGTCGAGTCCGAGCACGTCGCAGGATGCCAGCAGGGCAGCGGCTGCAATCAGCGCGGCCGAGCGCGCAAGGCGGCGAGCGAGTGTCTTCATGCACTGATGACCTCGCTCCAGATCGGCAAGTCACCGCGCTCCGCTCCGGCCATGTCAATGCAGAAAGGAGCTGCTCCGCGTGGAACAGCCCCTCCCTTCGAACGCTGCCGGCCGCTCGGCCGGATTTCAGCTCGGGTGCCTACGAGATGTCCGGCTTGAAGAACGGTTGCACGATCGCGACGACGGCCGCTCTCGACAGCGGCTCGTCGAATGCTTCGCTGGCCGCGGCAGCACTGGGAACGCCCGTGAGCGCAGCGATGTTGATCCCGGCCTGAACCGTGAGGTCCTCGCCGGCGTATACGGCCTGCGCGGCCGCGGTCACTGCCGCCGACGCGCCGGTGATGCCGGCTGCGGCCGAACCTCCGCCGGAGATGGTGCCGCTCCACTTCACCACGGCAGGCGCACCCGTGAGAGCGCGTCGAGCGCGGCGAATCTTCGAGGCATGGCGCGCCTCGACCGAGTGAATCCGAAGCGCGGCCGTGAGCACGGTCGGGTCGGAGATGAGATTCTCCGCCTGGCCCTTGTACGCGCGAACGCCCGTATCCTCCGCGAGCTGCGCGACGGCGAGCAGGAATGCTGCGTCGGTCGTCGCCGCCGCGAAGGGACCGGGCGTGGTGGAGGAACGGTTGCCCGTGAAGTTGAAGCTGTCGGCCGTGAGGCTGAAGACGTTGGTCGCACCCGCGGCGAGAAGGAAAGCGACATGGTCCTCCTCGTGTCGCTGGATCTGCTGCGCCGCCGTGACGACGGCGGCCGGAATCATCGGCCGTACGGTTGCGAATGCGGTGTTCTGCGCGGCAGAGCTGCTGATACCCAGCACCGCCTTGTAGAACTCGTTCTCGAAGATCTCGAGCGCGAGCGCGAAGTCGAGCACGGCCTTGATGTTCGCGGGAGGCTGTGCAAATGCCTGACGGCTCAGTGCCGCGAGTGCGACGGGCACTGATCCCATCGCGAGGCCCGCGGCAATCATAGAGCTTGTCGAAGCTCCCTTGACGATCGCTTCACGACGAGACACGAGCCTTTCGGTGATCTCCGGATCGATCGATCCGAGGATTGATTCATTGCTTTTCATCTATGGGTTCTCCTTGACGTGTCGGCGTGAGATCAGGGGGTGGGGCTCGGCGGGGCCTTCTCGGCCGTGGAGCCGGCCGGCTTCACGGGAAGTGTTCCGGAGGTGTTGACCGTGGTCGCGACGAAGCCGGATGCAACTACCTTGGAAAGCACCGTGGCGGGCTGAAGAACGACATCGAGCCCGGTGTCCGTCGTGACTACGTCGTCGCCCGCGAAGCGCGTTCCCGCCGGCGTACCCGCGAGTCCAAGTCCCTCGCGCATGTCGCGAATTGCGGCTGCATGGCGAGCCTCCACCGACACGATCTTGCCGGCCAGCAGCAGGTTGCCCGCGGTGAGATACTTTCCGGCGCCATTGTAGGCCGCCACGCCGAGGTCCTCGAAGGTTTCCGCGGTCTTCAGGATGCTTGCAGTGTTCGCGAGGGACGCATTCAGCGTCGTCGTGTTGAACGCCAGGTTGCCGATCCTGCTGCCGCTAGGGATGACCTGCCGGAAGAACTCGCGGTGGGCAACCTCGTGGTTCCTGAGGTCCGTGAAGACCTCCTTCTGCTCGGCCGTCATGCCGTTGTACGCTGCGGAGGCAACCACGGCTTCATAGAAGCCTGCCTCGAGCTGCTCGAGCGCGAAGGCGTAATTCAGGATGCCCACTTCGGAACCGAGATTGAGCGTGGCCGTCTGGCCTCCGCCATTTCCGGTTGGATCGTCGTCATCGCAGGCAGCGAAGACCGATGGCAGCAGCACGGCGGTCCCGCCGATGCCGAGCACTCTCAAGAAATCGCGCCGGGTCTTCACCTGCCAGAACTGCTCGGCGCTCGCGATCACCACAGTGTTCTTTTCGTCGGGCATATCTCCCCACCCCCCCCGCCGGTTCGAACCGCTCAGGACGCCGACCAGCAGCAACGCCCTGGTGGCGCCGGCCCCTGCCGACGCCAGAACGGGGGAACCGCCGGCGGTCCCCGCCATACCACCACACCACCCATCATTGCGCGCGGTACAGCCGAGCTTTCCCAAGCCTCGTCTGTGCTGTTCGAAATGATCCGCCGACGATCACACCCCGTTTCCGGTTTGGCAGGAAGGCAGGGATCAGGCCAAGCTGTTGCATCGAGAACGAATCAGTTACGCACCAGTTTGGAGGCTGCTGCAGTCAGGTGAGCTCAGGATCGGGGACGGATTCTTGTAGTGGGGGATGTTGATGGCGGCGTGAGCCGTCGCGGGCCTCGCGGTCCCCAGGCGGGCGCGGTACCAGTCGAGCCAACCTCCCGGAGCGATTCATGGCGACAATCAGCGAGAGCCTCGTGGAACTGCTTCGCGAGCGGATCATCGACCAGATCCGGATGGGAACGCTCGAGTACGGCGACAGGCTCCCGAGCGCGCGGGAGCTCTCGACCGAGCTCGACGTGGATCCGCGGACCGTACTCGCCGCATACCATGTCCTCGCCGAGGAGGATCTCGTCGAGCTGCGTAGGCGGTCGGGTGTGTATGTCGCCGCGCGTCCGGGACCTGACCGTTCTCTCCCTGCGCCACCGGTGCGGTGGATGGTAGACCTGCTCGCCGACGGAATCGCGCGTGATATCGCCGTCCCATCGCTGGCCGACAGGATCCACGAAGCGACTTCCACCATCCCGATGCGTGCAGTGGTGCTCGAATGCAACCGCGACCAGATCCACTCGATGTGCCGCGAGCTTAGCGAGGACTACGGATTCGACTGCACGGGTCTGGACATCACGGCAATCGACCCCGAGGGGATCCTTCCCCCGGAGCTCGAAGAGGCCGACATCCTCGTGAGCGCCGCGCATGGCGACATCGTTCGCCGCATCGCTGCGCGGATCGACAAGCCCTTCGTCGTGACCGCTGTCCGATCCGACCTGGTTGAGCGCGTGACGCGCCTCCTCACCCGGGGCCCGGTCTACTTCGTGGTCACCGACCCGCGGTTCGCTGAAAAGCTGCGCCGTGGCTTCACCTCGCTTCCGGGCGCCGAGAACTTCCGCGCGGTAGTGGTGGGACGCGACGAGATCACCGCGATTCCACCGGACGCCACGACGTACGTGATGAGGCTCGCGCGCGAGGTGCTCGGC
>JBGTMW010000199.1:0-2734 GCA_041743365.1 Gemmatimonadaceae bacterium | reverse complement strand
TTCGCACTGACTTCGCCCGCACTCTTCAGCGTATTGTGGTGTACCACCCATACGATTTCTCGTGAGCCGGATCGAGCCGATACGTTGTCCGCATTCGTCCGCGTTAAGTCCGCGGCCCAGCCTCTCCCTTTCCTTATCAATGCTGCGCTTCAATAATCTCGCCCTGTTCCCCATCGCGGTCATCCTCATGGGATGCAGTGATTCCCCGACGGAACCGCTTCCCATCGTTCAGGAGCCGGCGCTCGTGGCGACAGTGCCGGTGGATTCGAACTACGGCATTCACGACACCTTCGTTCGTGAGGGCCTCGCGTTCGTGAGTGTGTGGAACAGCGGGATGCTGATTTACGATGTCGGCAATGGCCGCGCCGGCGGATCGCCCAGCGACCCGCGGCTCGTGTCATCGATCGTGACCAGCGACAACGGCATCTCCGGGGGCCCTCAGGTTCACAACTCCTGGTGGTTTCACAATCCGGCTACGAGCGAGAAGAGGTACCTGTTCATCGGCCAGGAAGGCCCCGGGACGGTCGGTAGCTCGTCATCGGGCGACATTCACATCGTCGACGTGTCGAACCTTTCCGCGCCAACCGAGGTCGGCTTCATCCGCGTGCCGGGCGCTGGTGCTCACAACTTCTGGATGGATGAGTCACGCCAGGTTCTCTACGCGGCGTACTACAACGGCGGCGTGGTCGCCGTGAATGTGTCGGGCACGCTCACGGGCGACATGTCGAGCCGCGTCACGCAGGCGAAGCCCGGAGGAAATGCGAATACCTACACCTGGGGGGTCATGCTCTCCGGCAACACGCTGTACGCCTCCGACATGGAGAGCGGCCTCTGGGCGCTCGACCCTGTCACCCTCGCGACGAAGGGCGGCGGCAGCAACGTGCCGGAGCGCTACGGGTCTGACCTCTGGGTCACGGGCACCTGGGCATACAACGGCACGTGGGGAAGGCGCGGCAATGCATGGGGCGACGTGGTCAAGATCTGGCGGCTCTCCGCGACGGGAGTCCCCACGATAGCGGACTCCATCGTGATCCCGGATGTCGGAACGGTGAGCGATATCGCCGTGACCCCCGACGGCACCGCCCTCGTGGTGACGACGGAGAATGGTCCGAACGCCGGCCTCTACATCTACGACCGCCTGACGAATCCCCAGAAGCCGGTACTGAAGCAGCGGGTGCTCGTGGGGCAGGGACTCCACACCGGTGAGGTTGCCGTGATCGGTACGCGCACCTACGTCTTCGCTGCGCGGAACCCGAGCAGCCCGGCGCTGATGATCTTCGACATCACGGGCGCCGTGCCCTTCCCGCCGGACTAGTGGGCTGGCAGCGACATTGATAGCGGTTTCGGATCGTCCGGGTGCGGATCCTCCGATGCAGACGCGAGCACCAGGATCAACACCAGGATCAACACCGATGGAAGAACGATTCAGCGGATGAACCGGATCAGGCGGATGAAACCCGCCCGACGGGAAAACAACACCGCGATGCCCGACTGGAGCGATGATGGTGGACTCAGGTCGGACCAGATCAGCATGATCCGTTGAAATCCGTTCAATCGTTCTTCCCCTGCGGTTGCAGTTGCAGTTGCGGTGGCTTCGTCGCCGACTGCTATCCGGATCTCGCAATCGGGTCACTAGCTCTCAGGTCTGGAAGCGCAGGCAGCGCTGGCAATGCATCCCGCGCGAATCAGCGGCCCTTCGACGACGCAGCGGCCCGCTCCGCACGCACGTAGGTCAGCCAGCCGTGAGGATCGGGCGCCTGGCCGCGCACCGTCTCGAGGTAGCGCTGCTGCAGCTGCAGAGTGAGCTGCCCGGGACGCCCTGCACCAACGGGGATTTTGTCGATCGTGCGCACCGGCGTCACCTCGGCGGCAGTCCCGGTGAGGAACACCTCGTCGGCGACGTAGAGCATCTCGCGGGGAAGCTGCTGCTCGCGCACCGGTATTCCCATTTCCCGCGCCAGTGTGACTATGGTGTCGCGCGTGATCCCGGGCAGCAGGGTCCCGTCGATCAGCGGCGTGTACAGGGTGCCCTTGTGCACGATGAAGAGGTTCTGCCCTGACCCTTCGCTCAACATCCCGTCGGGCCCGAGCGCTATTGCCTCCGAGTAACCGTTGGCGATCGCCTCCATCTTGATGAGCTGGCTGCCGAGGTAGTTGCCGGCAATCTTGGCGAAGGTCGGGGTCGTGTTTGGCGCCACGCGGTTCCAGGTGGCGACACACGCGTCTATTCCGTTTTCCAGTGCCCCTTCACCCAGGTAAGTACCCCAGGGCCAGCATGGGAGGTAAACCTCGATCGGACTGTCGGCAGGGATCATTCCGGCTGCGCCGTAGCCCCGGACCACCATCGGTCGCAGGTAGCATGCTTCGAGGGTATTGCGCTCGACCAGCTCGCACGACGCTGCAACGAGGTCGTCGACCGTGTACGGCAGCTGCATCCGGTAGATCTTGCACGAGTTCGCAAGGCGCTCGAGATGGTCCTCGAGCCGGAAGATGGCCGGACCCTGCGGGGTGCTGTAGCAGCGAACCCCCTCGAACGCGGAGGAGCCGAACTGCATGGAGTGCGAAAGCACGTGGACGGTAGCATCCGCCCATCGGATGAACTTGCCGTCGCGCCAGATCCATTCCGTCGCGGATATCACCATGCACGCCTCGTAGAAATGATTCCCGCTGCCGGGCCGCGCCGCCCGCGCCGGCGTCAGGGAATGTAACGCGCCGCCACAGGGGCGCGAGACCG
>JBGTMW010000198.1:0-7589 GCA_041743365.1 Gemmatimonadaceae bacterium | reverse complement strand
TACTCGTACAACATCTCCTCGGCGGCACGCTGCTGCGCGCCCGGAACCGGACGCAGCGCGCCCAGCACCGAGCGCCCGTCCATTTCGCCCGTGGCGCGCGCTCCCGCGAGCTCGAGGATGGTTGGCGCGATGTCGATGTTGCGCACCATGTGCGTCACCACCGAGCCGGGCGCGATCCATCCCGGCGCGTACGCCAGCATCGGTATCCTGATCGACTCCTCGTAGGCGTTCCGCTTGTCGATCAGGCCGTGCTCTCCGAGGAGGAAGCCGTTGTCGCTCATGTAGATGACGAGAGTGTTGCGGCTCAGGCCAGTGGAGTCGAGGTGATCCAGCACCCTGCCGATGCTCTCATCCAGCGCGAGCAGCGTCTCCGTGTAGCGACGGTAGAACTCATCGAAGGCGAACTGGCCGTGGTACATGTAGTCCACGCCGTGCCAGCTGTTGCGCTGCGCGAGTACCCAGTCCGGCTTGCCCTGATTGAGCGAAACGGTGTTGGGCATGGTCGCGGCGTACGGAATCGGCGACTGCGCGTAGCGCCCGCGATGACGCTCGGCCGGCACGAACTCGGCGTGCACCGCCTTGTGCGACAGCACGAGGAAGAATGGCTGCGTCGTCCCCCCCTGCGGGGCCGACTGCTGGCGCAGCCAGTCGAGAGCATGTTCGGTAAGTACGTCGGTGGTGTATCCGGGTGCCTGTACCCGGCGCCCGTTTACGTTGAGCGTGGGGTTCGTGTACGTCCCCTGCCCGCGAAAGCTCACCCAATGGTCGAATTCGGGTCGCGGGCGTTCGCTCTCGGCATCCTCTCCCATGTGCCATTTGCCGACGTACGCCGTGCGGTAGCCGGCGCGCTTCAGGTACTGCGGAAAGAACACGGTTCCCTGCGGGATCGGGCTGGTGTTGTCGACAACTCCGTGGCGGTGCGCATACTGCCCGGTCAGGATCGATGCGCGACTCGGCGAGCAGAGCGCCGTCGTCACGAAAGCATTGCGAATGTGTGCGCCCTGCGCGGCCATGCGATCCATCGCCGGCGTCTGGAGCCAGTCCGGAGCGCCGGGCATGAACCCCATGAAGTCGTAGCGATGGTCGTCGCTGAGGATGATCACGATGTTTCTGGGCCGTCCCTGCTCGCCAGGCTGGATTACGGGCGGCGCGGCCGCCGTGATGGGCGAACCCTCGGACCGCGACGTCGCGAGCTGTGACACGACGGCCGCGATGCCGAAGATGACGGCCACGCGCGCTCCGATTACACTGCGTGTCATTGCGGCGCTCCGAAGGAGAACGTTCCGGGATCGGTCACGAGACGGACCTCCGCATCGAGGAAGAATGGGTGCCCGGGAGCGAGCACGACCCATGGGGCAACGCTTGCCACTCCGGGTGTAGCTGTCAAGAGGACGCCGGCGCTGATCGCCCCGCGTCGCTCCATTCGTCACCGAGCGTTCGGCGCTCGGCAGCGATGGCGCGATTCGAGCATCGACCCGGACCGTCCCATGCGTGGCAACCGCCGATCATCCTCTTCGTGACACCACTACTCGCCCACGTCATCTGCATTTCGCTGACCGTCGCTGATTTCGTTCTCCGGACCTGGAGGACGCAATGCTTTCTGCTCGGGCTGCGACAGCCGCTACCATTCCGGGAAGTCCTCGTGCACGGGTTGATTGGAGACGGCGCGTCCTCGCTGACACCGTTGCGGCTCGGCGGCGAGCCTGTGCGCGCATGGGCGATGAGGGGAGCCGGGGTGACGGCGACGGCCGCGATCGTCTGTGTGGGCGTGGAGCTGCTCGCGACGTCGGCGGTGATAGTGCTCGCCGCCATAGTCCTCGGGTTCGCGCTCGCTCCCGAGTGGTGGGCCACGGTCGGACCAGCGCTCGTTCGCGCCATGGTGGGACGCTGGCCGTGGATCGTAGCCGTGGCGGCACTTACCTTCGTCGCCTGGTGGCTGGCCCACCGCCTGCTTCCCGACTCGGCGAAGGCAGTCAAGCGCGAGATCGCCGAAGCCCGCGCACATGCCTCGGAGCTGCCGTTGTGGGTTTACGCGGTCAACGTGCCGCTGACGCTCGCCAACATCGCAACCCGCGTCGCCATTCTTCCGGTCCTGGTTCTGACTCTTCCTGCTCCGCCGCCACTCGACGCGACGGTGGTGGGTTCCTTCGTGCTGCTGTACAGTCAGGCTCTGATCCCGACTCCCGCTGGTGCCGGTGCCGTCGAGCTGGGATTCGTCGCCGGTGCTGCGGGCGAGCTCGGCGCGGAGGAGGCTGCCCTGCTCATCGCCTGGCGACTGTATACGACGCTGTTCGGGATCGCCGTCGGGCTGGGACTCGCGCTCTACCGATATGGGTGGGGCGTCGTTCCGCTCACCCTGCGAAAGCCGACAGCCGGCCCGCCCGATGAACGCCCCTGATCCGGCCCCGCCCTTTTCGATGCGACGACCCCCGGGCAACGACGAGGCGCGTGGAACGTGGATTCCACTCGTCTTCGTCATGCTCGCGCTGGCGGCGCTCGTGATTCTTCCGATACTGGGGGACCGGTACACCCGGCCTTTTCAATCCGAGATTCGGCAGCTCACCGAGCCCGGCCGAACTCTCCTCACGCGTATCCAGCTGGCGCTGGCGATCCAGGGCTCGGTGCTTCACGACTACCTGGAGAGTCGCGAGGAAGGTCTGGTGGAGAGGTACCGAGTGGCAGCGGCGCAGGAACAGGCGGCATACCGCCAGCTCGCCTCGATCGCCGCGCGCCTGGGAGGCGCCGTCCAGCTTCACTACTCGGAGCTTCGGAAACTCGATGCCGAGTGGCACGCGGCAGTCGAGGACTTTCTCCGTCAGCGGGAGGGCGGCGCTGCTCTCGGTGATCCGCTGCGACAGGACCTTTACGAGGGTCTTCTTCTCTCCGCAGCACTCCTCGACGAGCAGATCGGCACCGCAGCCCAGCTCAGTCGCGCCCGCATTCTCGACGCGGAGCGTGCCCAGCGCAACGTCGCGATGGCACTGGGGCTCGTGGCGCTCGCCGCTGTCGCCATCGTCGGATGGCTGGGTCATCGCCTTCGTCTCGCCGCGAGAGCGGCCGAGCAGCGCCGCGTCCAGCTCGAGCGGGCCACCGAGAGTCGCGCACGCCTCATGCGCGGCGTGAGCCACGACCTCAAGAACCCGCTCAACGCGATCGACGGACATGCACAACTGCTCGAGGATGAACTGAAGGGACCACTGCTGCCGATTCAGAAGGAGAGCATTGTTCGCATCCGGAGAGCCGTCCAGTCACTGCTGTCACTCATCAACGACCTGCTCGAGCTTTCCCGCGTGGAGGCCGGTCAGCTCAAGGTGGTGCCGCGTCGGATCGAACTCGGCCCGCTGGTGCACGAATCCGCAGAGGAGCATCGGGCTGCTGCCGAGGCGCTCGGGCATCGGGTGGAGATCCGGGTCGCCGAGGACTTGCCACCGATCATCACCGACCCGGATCGCGTGCGACAGATTCTCGGAAACCTGCTTTCGAACTCAGTGAAGTACACGGCGCCGGGCGGTGACATCCGTATCAATGCAGAGGCCATCGCTCGCAACGGACGTCGATGGACCGCAGTTCACGTGTCCGACTCCGGCTCGGGTATTCCTTCCGACGAGCTCGATGCCATCTTCGAGGAGTTCTCGAGGCTCGAGGTACACGAGCACAAGCCGGGCGCCGGACTCGGACTCTCGATCGCGCGGCGCATATCCCGTCTGCTGGGCGGAGACCTCACGGTTGCGAGCGAGCTTGGCAGGGGTTCTGCTTTCACGTTGTGGCTTCCTGTCGACCGCCGGGATACGAAGCCGGCGCAGCCCTGAGCCCTGAGCTCTGGCCTGCCGCACGCCTTCGCGCTGACAGCCGAAACGAGCGCACCATCACGCGGCCCACCGGCCGCCTCACCAGAAATTCATCATGAGCAACCTCGCTGTCTCCCGGCAGAGCGCATCCCCGCCGCTCATCGACCGTGTGCTGCAGCCCTTCCAGCGGTTTTTCCGGACCGAGTCGGCCGGTGGAATCGTGCTGCTTGCATGCACCGCACTCGCTCTCGCCTGGGCGAACTCTCCATGGGCCGACAGCTATCACCATCTCTGGGAAACGCCATTCACCATCGGGACTCCGGATCTCGGGCTGACGCTCAGCCTGCACCACTGGATCAACGATGGCCTGATGGCGGTGTTCTTCTTTCTGGTGGGGCTGGAGATCAAGCGCGAGATGCTCGTCGGCGAGCTGGCCTCGCCGCGCAGCGCAGCCCTCCCGATCGCCGCCGCGATCGGCGGGATGATCGTGCCCGCAGCGTTCTACGCCGCGCTCAACGTTGGCGGGCCTGGTGCCGCGGGTTGGGGAATTCCAATGGCGACCGACATCGCATTCGCCCTGGGAGTAGTCGCGCTGCTTGGATCCAGGGTACCCCTGGGCCTCAAGGTGTTTCTCGCGGCGCTCGCGATCGTGGATGACATCGGCGCCGTCCTCGTTATCGCATTCTTCTACACGGCGGGCCTTTCGTGGTACGCACTCGCGATCGGGGGGGCGCTGCTCGTTGCGCTCGTACTGTGCAACATCGCCGGCGTGCGGCACGTCGCGATATATGCGCTCCTTGGCGTCGCACTCTGGGCCGCGTTCCTGGCGTCGGGCATCCATGCCACCGTCGCCGGAGTCCTTCTGGCAATGACCATCCCATCGCGCACGCGGATCAACGAGGATGAATTCCTCGCGCGCGGCCGGTCCATACTGATCGACTTCGAGAGGGCATCGGGGCCGGAGACGACGGTGCTTACGAACGCCGCACAGCAGGACGCGGTTCACGAGATGGAGTTCGCGTGCGACCAGGTCCAGACGCCGCTTCTCCGGCTGGAGCACGGCCTGCACGGAATCGTTGCGTTCGGCATCATGCCCCTTTTTGCGCTCGCCAACGCCGGCGTCCACTTCGGCGCGGATCTCCTCGCGGGGATCGTCTGGCCTGTCACCGCGGGCACGGTGCTCGGGTTGGTGCTCGGCAAGCCGATAGGCATAACCCTCTTCGCCTGGGCCGCCACGCGCATGGGTTTCGCGGCGCTTCCATCCGGTGCGAGCTGGCGAGCAGTCGTGGGAATCAGCTTCGTTGCCGGCATCGGGTTCACGATGTCGATATTCATCGCCAGCCTGGCGTTCCCCGAGTCGGCGGCGCTGCTCGATTCGGCAAAGGTCGGCATTCTCGCCGCCTCGCTCGTGGCCGGGCTCGCCGGGTGGGTCCTGCTTCGCAGCGGAACACCCGCGAGCCCGCCGCCGCGCGTCACCACTCAGGGCAATGCACTCTCGGGTTCGTGACCTCTCGCACCGCTCCTACCGGCAGTCGTCCGCTTGTGGAAGTGTGAGGTTGAAGGTGCTCCCCACGCCGGGAGTGCTCTCGGCCCAGACCTCGCCGCCATGTGCTACGGCAATGCCCCTGGCTATCGTCAGCCCGAGTCCCGCTCCGAGATGTGCGGTGTGCCTCGCCTGCCAGAAACGGTTGAACAGGTGGGGCAATTCCTCCGGCGCAATGCCCGGGCCGGTATCCGAGACGAAGAAGTGCACGCCCCCGCCCTCGGCGGGCTTGGCGCCGACGGTGATGCGCCCGCCCGAGTGCGTGAACTTGGCGGCGTTACTGACGAAGTTCGCCAGCGCCTGCACGAGCCGGTCACGGTCGATTTTCACGCGGCTGATGCCGGGATCGACCTGACAGTCCAGGTGGAGTGACTTCTCCACTATGATCGACCTGAAGTCCTCGCACGCCTCTCTTGCGACGCTGGCCGCGTCCTCGCATCTGCAGTTCACCGCGAAGCGGCCTCCTTCGATCCGCGCGACATCGAGCAGGTCCTGAATCAGTCGGTTCATTCTGCTCGCAGCGCGCACGATGATGTCGAGCTGCTTTTCGCGCTCCTCCGCATCCAGCTCGATCGCCGGATCCCTGAGGAGGGCCGCGCTCATTGCGACCGTGCTCACCGGATTCCGCAGGTCGTGCGACACGATGGACAACACCTCATCGCGGGATCTGACCGCCGCTTCCGCTTCATCGCGTCGCCGCTCGCTGTCGGCGAGGGCGGTGATCCTCTGAAGAGCGAGCGATGCGAGATCACCCAGCGTGCGCACCCGGTCGACGATCCCGACCTCGAACGCCGGAGCGTCGGCCTCGCGCAGCAGAACGAGTGCGCCGAGCGCCGTGGTGTCCGTGACCAGGGGCACGACGAGCACCGAGCAGCCGTGACAGAGCCGGTCGAGATAGGGGGCCATCGATACGCCCACCCCCTGCATGCGCACGAGAAACACCGGCTCGCGGCGGTCGATGATCTCCTCCGTGAGCGATCCCGGATATGCCACGCGCTGCCCGATGGGGGGTGTGCCCTCCCCCGAGGCGGCGACGATCTCGATGTCCTCGCGGGAATCCAGGACCTGCTCGACGAAGGCTCCGCTGGCTCCGGAAATACCGAGCGCGCCCGCGGCGATCTGCTGCATCACCTCGGAGACATGAATGGCGCCGGTGATCGACTGCGCGATGGTACGCAGCGCGCGCTCTTCGCGGGCGCGCTCCTCGAGCTGCGTGTTGACCCGGCGTAGCTCGGCCTCCCGGTCGGCGAGCGCCTGCTGCTGTTGCACGCGTTCGGAAATGTCGCGTATGAAGCCGGAAAAGATGCGCCCACCGGCGTCATCGAGAAACTCGCCGAACGAGATCTCCAGTGGAATCTCGGTGCCATCCTTACGGAGGCCGGGGAGCTGGATTCCGGTCCAGGGGATGTTGCGTCGGCCCGAGCGCAGATAGCGGGACAGTCCGGCTTCGTGAGCCGCCCGCAGGCGTTCGGGAATCAGCACACCGAGGTAGCGCCCCACCAGCTCCTTCGGCGCGTACCCCAAGATCCTCTCGGTCGCAGGGTTCGCGGAGAGGATTCGGCTCTCCTGGTCGATCGTGACGATGGCGTCGGGAGAGCTTGCGGCGAGGGCTTCAAAGAGGCCGTCGGGCCGGTCGAGCTCGAAGGAATTCATCAGGATATCTCTCGCGCGCCTGCGCTCGGGACGAGCGCGGCGTGGGTTTCGTGTGACCACGTCGTACCAGCGCGCCCGTGCGATCGGCGCACGTGCGGGTAACTCCGACGGGAACGTGTGCAGTCCGATAATCGATTTCCATGCCACGCTGCCAATGTCAATGAGACGCGATTGCCCATCTGGCGGTTCAGTTCCGCCCGGGTGAAGTCCGGTCCGCTTCGTGTATTCGCATGCGTGGCAGGCGACCCATCGCCGGGCAGGATTGCGACCCGCCGGGGCGAAAATCCGTGGTCCGCGCTCTGCAATAGGGGACTCCCGCAACCGACGCAACGGCCTCGGCCGTGCGCCACATTTCCCTTCGAGCGCCCCAGTGACGCACTACCGCTTCACGCTGTACGTGGCAGGCAATTCTCCTCGCTCCATCCCGGCGATTCACAATCTCCCGCGGATGGGGGAGGCGACGCGCTCCCGCAGTCAGGCGAGGAGTAGGGGCTGTTTCACCGCATCGTTGCCCGCCGACGACTTGCTCGAACGGTGTACTGGGAGATAACCTAGCAGGTACGGACGCCCTCACAGCGGGAGATCGCTCATGCCGGTTCACGCGC
>JBGTMW010000197.1:0-2293 GCA_041743365.1 Gemmatimonadaceae bacterium | reverse complement strand
GGCGGGGTTGTCGGACCCTTGCCGCCGCCACAGCCGGCGCTCGCCAGCAGAAGCGATGCGAGCAGGCCGGCCGCGCATCGCGGCGCGGGCCAGCGTGTTCGAGTGTGCATCATTGCTTCAGTCAAGGCGGCATCGGGGAGCGCGGACGTCAACGGTCGTTCGCGGCTCCATACACGGGGGCGGAATTCGGCGCAACACCTTATCGCCGGGAGGGGGCGCAGTCAATACACGCCGCGGCCAGCTACATTGGCGCTCATCAGCCGGGCAGGCTGGGACGTAAGGCAGGCAGGTTGCGGCCCGTCGCGATCGATTTCCCTCTCATCATCTTTCTGAATGACCAGGAAGAGTCCAGCTCCGCAGGTTGCCGGTCCGGACCGCCGATTCCTCCCCGCACTCATCCTGCTCTTCATCGGAAGCGGGTGTGCGGCGCTGATCTACGAGATCGTCTGGCTCCAGCTCCTCCAGCTCGTGATCGGCTCGTCCGCCGTGTCGCTCGGCGTGCTGCTCGGGACGTTCATGGGCGGGATGTGCCTGGGCAGCCTTCTGCTGGCGCGCGTGGTCTCCGCGCGCGAGCACCCCCTGCGGGTGTACGCGATCCTTGAAGTGGGAATAGGGGTGCTCGGGATCATCGTGCTGTTCGCGGTGCCGCTGATCGGGAAGCTGTACGCGACCGTCGGTGGACATGGCCCGGCGAGCATCCTGCTGCGCGGACTGGTGGGAGCGATCTGCCTGCTGCCGCCCACGCTGCTGATGGGTGCGACACTCCCCGCCATCGCTCGATGGGTGGAGACGACTCCAACCGGCGTGTCGTGGCTTGGATTCTTCTACGGCGGGAACATCGCGGGAGCGGTGTTCGGGTGCCTGCTCGCCGGGTTCTACCTGCTCCGCGTACACGACATGCTGACGGCGACTCTCGTCGCGGCCGCGATCAATTTCGCGGTGGCTGGAGTCGGCTTCTGGCTCGCGCGTCGGACGACGCACGTCGCGGGCGATTCTTCGATGGAGGCGACGACCCGCTCCGCCCGGGCGCCGGGTGCCACGCTCGTGTACATCACGATCGCCCTGTCGGGCGCGTGCGCACTCGCCGCCGAAGTCGTGTGGACGCGGCTCCTGTCCCTGATGCTCGGCGCGACCGTCTACACCTTCTCGATCATCCTGGCGGTCTTTCTCGCGGGTCTCGGGATCGGCAGCAGCGTTGGATCGGTGCTCGCTCGCGGCAGCGTACGTCCGCGCGTGGCGCTCGGGGTCTGCCAGATGCTCGTGGCGGCCGCAGTGGCGTGGTCGGCGTTCATGCTCGCGACCGTGCTCCCGAACTGGCCGATCAATCCGTCGCTCTCGACGAGCCCGTGGATAACCTTCCAGCTCGATCTCACACGGACTTTCTGGGCGATCCTGCCGCCGGCGATCCTTTGGGGAGGGAGCTTTCCGCTGGCGCTCGCGTCAGTCGCCGCGCGCGGCCAGGATCCCGGGCGCCTCATGGGCGAGGTGTACGCCGCGAATACGGTAGGCGCGATTCTCGGTGCGCTCGGAGCGAGCCTGTTGCTCGTGGGCTCATTGGGAACCCAGGGTGCGCAACGACTGGTGGTCGTTCTTGCCGTCGTCGCCGCGCTCCCGATGCTCGTGCCCCTTCTCGTGCCTCGACGTTCGGCGACGGATGCAAAGGATGACCGCCATGCACCGGCGCTCGGACTGGTGGGAGTCGTGGCCCTGGTCGCCGCGACGCTGGTCGGAGTGATGCTCGCGCGCGGCATTCCCGAGGTGCCGCCGGGACTCGTCGCCTACGGCCGCTTCCTGCCGACATGGACCGACCAGCCGTCGTATCTGTTCGTCGGCGAGGGGATGAACTCGTCGGTGGTGGTGTCGGACTGGGGGAACGGCGTGCGCAACTTCCACGTCAGCGGAAAGATCGAGGCATCGACCGAGCCGCAGGACATGCGGCTCCAGAGGATGCTCGGCAACCTTCCCGCGCTCGTGCACCCGAATCCGAAGTCGGTGCTGATAGTCGGGTTCGGCGCGGGAGTCACCGCGGGCACATTCGTGCTGTACCCGGGAATCGAGCGCATCGTGATATGCGAGATCGAGCCGTTGATCCCGCAGGTCGTGGCGGAGTACTTCGGTCCGCAGAACTACAACGTGCTCCAGGATCCGCGCGTCGAGGTCGTGTACGATGATGCACGACACTACATCCTGACCACCGATGAGAAGTTCGACATCATCACGTCGGATCCGATCCACCCGTGGGTAAAGGGGGCGGCAACGCTGTACACGCGCGAGTACTTCGAGCTCGTCAAGC
>JBGTMW010000196.1:0-4080 GCA_041743365.1 Gemmatimonadaceae bacterium | reverse complement strand
CGCTGGCTCTCGCCGCGTGCGCGACCGCACCCGGCACCCCCGGCCCGGCCGCTGACGCACCCACGGCGACACCGTCGGTAGAGATTCCCAGGATTCCCATCGAGCGATACAAGCTCGCCAACGGGCTCACCGTCCTGTTGTCGCCCGACCGCTCGGCGCCAGTCGTCGCCGTAAACGTCTGGTATCATGTCGGCTCGAAGAACGAGAGGATCGGACGCACGGGGTTCGCGCACCTCTTCGAGCACGTGATGTTCGAGGGCACCGAGCACATCCCCGAGGGGATGCACCCGCGAGTGATCGAGGAAGCGGGTGGAAGCATGAATGGAACCACCAGCGTCGATCGCACGACCTTCCACAACGTCGTCCCGGTGAGCGAGCTCGAGACGGCGCTCTGGCTCGAGTCGGACCGCATGGGCTTCCTGCTCCCGAGCCTGACCCAGGCGAAGCTCGATGGGCAGCGGGATGTCGTGAAGAACGAGCGTCGCCAGCTCGTGGAGCAGCCGCCCTTCGGTACCGAGTATCACATCATCAGCGCCGCGATCTATCCGGCCGGCCACCCGTACTCGTGGCCGACGATCGGATCGATGGCGGATCTCGGCGCTGCGTCGCTGGATGACGTGAAGGAGTTCTTCCGCCGCTTTTACGGCCCGAACAACGCCACGCTGGCGATCGTCGGTGACATCGACATGGCCCGCACAAGGGCGCTGGTCGACAAGTACTTCGGCGCGATCCAGGCGTCGCCCGACGTCGAGCGCCCGGACGCCCCGCCGGTGACGCTCGCATGGGAGAAGCGGCTGGTGCTCGAGGATGCACGATCACGCCTGCCGAAGTTCACCATGGTCTGGCCTACGGTAGGCACGAACCATCGCGATGCGCGTGCGTTGCGCGCCCTCTCGCAGCTGATCACCCAGGATCGCACCAGCCGACTCACCAGGGCACTCGTTTACGAACGGCAGCTCGCCACCAATGTAACATCGTTCCAGGGAAGCGACGCCCTCGCCGGAGAGTTCTTCATCTCGGTGACGCCTCGCGCCGATGCATCGCTCACCGAGATCGAGCGTGTTGTCGACAGCGTCGTCGCCGCGATTGCCACCACCGCGCCGGCGGAGCGCGAGATCCAGCGGTTCAAGAACTTCATTGCGGTCAGTGCCATCACGGGCCTTCAGTCGGTGCTTGGAAAGTCCGAGACCATCGCAGAGGGTCAGACATTCTTCGGCGACCCGCTGCATTACATCACCGACACCCGGGCGATGCTGGCCGTGACTCCGGAAGATGTGCATCGCGTCGCTCGGCAGTACCTCACATCAGGGCGCGTGGTCCTGAGCATGGTTCCGGCCGGGAAGCTCGACATGGTGAGCAGGCCCGATCGCCCCTTCGTCAACGTCACTCCGTCCGCGCTTCCCTGACATGAACAACATCGATCGACTGGTCCGGCAGCTCCTCCAGGATCCCTGGGCCTCGCGCATCTTCCTCGCGTTCACCGTGGGGATGTTCCTCAGCTGCTCGGCCGCGGTGGCATCCGGCCAGCAGACGTTCGACCGAACCGTGCGCCCCACGCCGTCGGCTCCTGCACCGGCACGCCTGCCGCAGATCCAGATGCGGACTCTCTCGAACGGCCTGCGCGTCGCGGTGCTCGAGGACCACGAGATTCCGGCGGTGCAGGTGACCGCGGTCGTCGAGGTGCCTTCGCAGCTCGATCCGTTCGGGAAGGAAGGCGTCGCCAGCTTCACGCGTGCGATGCTGGCCGAAGGGACGACAACCCGAAGCGCCGACGAGCTCGTCGAGGCCTTCGCGGACCTCGGCAACTCGGTGACGCCGTTCGGATTCTACACGATCACGAAGAACGTCGACCGCTCGCTCGCGCTGATGGCCGAGCAGCTTATGCATCCGTCGTTTCCGCAGGCGGCGCTGGATCGCGTTACGACCAACGCGCTCACGACCCTCCGCCGCCAGAAGGACCAGCCGAACTACATCGCCTCACGGATCTTCTCCAACGTGGTGTTCGGCGCGTCGCATCCATACACACGCACGATAACCGAAGCGAGCATCGGCGCGGTCACGCGCGAAGATATCGTTGCGTTTCACCAGACCTACTATCGCCCGCAGAACTTCGCGATCGTGGTCGCCGGGGACATCACGCCCAACGAAGCGGTCGCAAAGCTCGAGGCCGCGTTTTCCGGCTGGAGTCGGACAGGACCGAAGGCCGCTGTCAACATCGCGGCGCCCGCCGGTCCTTCGGCCACGACGATCTACCTGTACGATCGCCCCGGCTCACCGCAGACCTTCGTGGTAGCGGGACACCTCGGACCGCGTCGTGATGCGCCAGACTACTTCGCTCTCTCGTTGCTGAACACCACGCTCGGTGGCGCATTCAACAGCCGGTTGAACCTCAACCTCCGCGAGAAGCACCACTTCGCCTACGGCGCGGGCTCGGGCTTCATCTATCGCCCCGTTCCGGAGACAGGCGTCTTCACGGCGAGCACCTCGGTGCAGGCGGAGAAGACGGACAGTGCGATCGTCGAGCTGGTGTCGGAGATTCGCGGCATCCTGGGCGCGCGGCCGGTTACCGCCGCCGAGCTTGCGTTCGCGAAGTCGGGCATGACCAGGGGCCTCCCGCTTTCGTTCGAGACAGTTCCGCAGATCGCCGGGGGTGCAGCGACGATCATCTCGGAGGGACTTTCACTCGATTACTACACGACGATGTCGGCTCGCGTCGACGCGGTCACGATCGAGGATGCGCACGCGGCTGGTCGGAGGCACGTCAAGCCGGACGGGCTCGCCATCGTCCTCGTCGGCGATCGGCGGGTCATCGAGGCCAGGCTGCGCGCTGCCAGCATTGCGCCGATCGTGATTGTTGACGAGCAGGGAAGGGCGTTGGCCGGCGACCCGTAGGGGTCGTCCCGGTGCGCGGCGTTCTGCCCGTAGCTACAACGTTCAGTCGCGAGCCGGCCGCTGGCCGGGCAGGGCTGGCGGCTCCAGGCTGATCTTGCCGCCCCGCTACGCCTCCCGCAACGCGGCCATCGGCGTCTCCCGGAAAACCTCCCGCCCCGTCAGCACCCCGATCGTCACCGTCACCGTGATCATCAGCAGCGCGATCGCGATCGCCGGCAGCGCGACGGGAGTGAACGAACTGTCGAAGATGAAGTGCATGAGGCCCCACGCACCGCCGATCCCCAGAAGCGCGCCGGTGAGGCTGCCGAGAATGCCGAGCAGCAGGTACTCCGCGACCATGATCCGCTGGATCTGACTACGGGTAGCCCCCAGGGTCTTCAGCAGCACGCCTTCGCGCATGCGCTCCCGCCGTGTCGCGGCGACGGCGCTGAAGAGAACGGGAATCGCCATCGCGAGGCTGAACAACGCCATGAAGCGTATCGCCACGGTGACCTTGCTGACGATGTCATCGACCGTCTGCTTGATCAGCGAGAGGTCGATGCTCGACACGTTCGGGAAGCGATCCACTACATCGCGCTGGATGCGCGCGAGCGCGATCGGATCATCGACGTCGGCGATATACGCGAACATCTTCGGCGCCGGAGCGAGCCCCGGCGAGGTGAACACAGCGAAGAAGTTGGGCTCAAATCGCGCCCAGTTCACCTCGCGGAAGCTCGTCACCACCGTCGGCACCAGTACGCCCTGAACGTTCCAGAGCATCGTGTCGCCGATCTGAACTTCCAGGTCGCCCGCCACGTCGCGCTCCATCGACACTTCGTTCAGCGTGTCGCTCCCCACCATGGTCGGTGCGCGGAGCGCTCGTCCAGCCACGATGATCTCGCCCGCGAGCATGGTGTCCCGGAAGGTCGATCGGTATTCGCGGCGGAGCGCCCACCCACCGCCGCGGCGGTTGCGGTCGGCCAGGATGTCGCGAACGCTGCGGCCGTTGATCTCCGCTATCCGCATGGTGATGATCGGCGTCCGCTGGAGGACGTCGTAGTTCCCGGCCGCAATAATGGAGTCGACCCCGGGCGCCTGGTCCTCCTGAACGTCGAACATCAGCAGGTTTCCGGGCGACGATTCCGCGGTCGTCGTGAACTTCTCGAGCAGGTTGACCTGCACGAGGTACAGCGTCGTCACGAGGAAGAC
>JBGTMW010000195.1:0-2251 GCA_041743365.1 Gemmatimonadaceae bacterium | reverse complement strand
AAGCGAAACGTGGATCGGCGGCTCTCCCGATTCAGCGTAAAGTCCACCCATCACGCGCGAGAGATCCAGCAGGAGGCCCCCGGCGGCGATGCCCGCGCCGATCGCGGGGCCGCCCCCTTCTTCGACCACATAACCAGCCCTGAGGAAGTAGCGCTTCTGATATCTGACCTCCATGCCGAGGCGGCCGGATGGGCCCTGGACGCGAAGCCGATCGACGAGATCGCCGGAGACGCTGATTTCGGTTTCCCTTACCTGCTCGAGGGCTGGCAACCGGTAGCTCACGCCAACCTGCACCCGCGTCGGCAAGGGGTCGGCCTGCTCGCTGTCGTTGACCTGGACTCGCAAGCCGAGATTCCGAACCGCCACGCCCACCGTCAGCGGGGATCGCGGACCGACATCGTACTGGACACCGAAATCAAGCGCGCTCGTCGTCGCGGATATTCGCGCTGCGTCCGGGCAGGATCCCGAGCAGTCGAAGCGGAACTGCACGACCTTGTAGGTGATGCCGGCATTGAGGCGGTCTCCGAGGGTGGTGCCATATGTCGCCGCGTACACGAAGGACCGCAGCAGCAGCAAGCCGGCGGGCCCGCCGCCCTCATCAATCAGCTCCTGCTCGCCGTAGTTGAGGATGTTCGCCGACAGGGCGAAAACCCCGAGGATCGGAAAGGGCAGGACGATCGAGACCGCATCTCCGGTCGCGAGGATCGTCTGCGAGTGATGGATCGCGGCTTCGTATGACTGGAGGCCGGCGAGGCCGGCCGGATTCCACCATATCGCTTCGCTCCCCGTTCGCTCCGCGACGACGGCGTGGCCCATTCCCACAGCTCTCGCGCCAACCGGCAGCAGCAGGAAGAGCGCGCCTTCGGTGGCGACGTCGTCCTGCGCGGCCGAGGGGCTGCTTCCGAAGAAAAGGAGAAGCAGCCCGGCGATCGCGCCGACGGCGACCCGACTAGAGCGACGTAGCCTCATCGATGAGCATGATGGGAATATCATCGCGCACGGCATATCGGAGCCGGCACGCATTGCAGACCAGACTCGATTCCTCGGCACGGTAGTCCAGCTCTCCCTTGCACTTCGGGCAGACGAGTATGGCGAGGAGCTGCGGTGAAAGGCTCATGATTGGTCGAGGGGGATAAACCGCGTTTCAGCGGGGCGTCAGGACGCCCGATCTTCGAGCTGGTAGCCAAGGCGGCGCAATGCGTTGCGATCGCGGCGCCAGTTGGGCAGCACTTTCACCCAGAGATCCAAATAGACGGTCGCACCGACCAGCGCTTCGATCTTCGCGCGGGCCGTCTTTCCGATCTCGCGGATTCGATGGCCCCGGGCGCCTATGAGGATCGCCTTCTGGCTGTCGCGCTCGACATGCAGGACCGCGCGGATGTAGATCGGCGCCTGGGACTCGCGAAACTCCTCGATCTCGCAGGCAATGCTGTAAGGGACCTCGTCCTCAAGCTGTTCGAGCGCCGTCTCACGGACGAGCTCTGCCGCGAAGAATCGTACGGACTGCGTGCTCAGCTCGTCGTCGGGATAAAGGTATGGACTCACCGGGAGGTGCGTGGAGACGTACGCCAGCAGCTCCTCGATCCCTTCGCCGGTGAGCGCGGAGATCAGCGCGACACCGGGGTTGTCCGCGGCGAGATAGTCGCGCTGCATCGGGGTGAGCGTATCGACCTTGTTCAGAGCCAGGATGATCGTGGCGCGCGGCGGGTGGTCGAGCTCCGCGGCCTGTTCGAGCGCCGGTGGGGGTCCGTCGGCCACGTCAGCGAGGTAGACGATTACGTCGGCGTCGGTGAGGGCGCGGAGGGCAACGGCTCGCATCGACCGCTGGAGCTCATAGCGCGGATTCAGCAGCCCCGGTGTGTCGAGGATCACCATCTGGACGTCGTTCGCCGTGTGTATGCCGACGATCCGGTCGCGAGTGGATTGGGGCTTTTCGCTGGTGATGCTGAGCTTCTGGCCTATGACGCGATTGAGGAGCGTGGACTTGCCCGCGTTCGGCTTTCCGACGACGGCTACGATTCCGGAGCGGGTCATCTGGGGAAGTTAGGTGCGGAGCGGGCGTCTGACAACGCAGGGGCCGATGCGCCACGAGCCACCAGACTGAGGGTCTGGTGGCTCGTGGACTGAGGTGCCGGCGACGGCCTACTCTCCCGCGTCCTCTCGGACGGAGTACCATCGGCGCTGTAGGGCTTAACGATCGTGTTCGGGATGGGAACGAGTGTGGCCCCTACGCTCTAGTCGCCAGCGATTC